>NZ_JBGLRB010000024.1:0-56164 GCF_041402305.1 Aeromonas sp. S12(2024) | reverse complement strand
CCTGATGGATTACTACAACTGGCGGCGTCCACATAAATACAATGACGGAATATCGCCAGCAAAAGCCGAAGAACGGCCTAACCAAGTGTCCGGATTTAGTTGACCACTACAAATGACGAAGCCTTCCAAACTGATCAACTTGAACCTGAGTTAAGACGCCTCGGCATCCCCTGGCCTGTCATCCTACTGCCCGGTATTGGCCACATTCCTTTGACCCTTGATAGAGGCGCCTTGAATAGCACAGTTCAGATCGTTAACACCCACGAGAGGGTGCCAAACGAAAAGCATTATTTATATCATGGCCATGACATAAATGGTGTCTCTGTTGAATACGCGACTATCAATTCCCGTAGAAACTAAACTCAACACCACCACATAAAATAACGTCAGTGACATATAAAAGTACCATGCTTTTATAAAAGCATTATCCCTATCACGATTATTGAATGACACTCGATTCAGTAGACATTACATTCAACTCGATTTAAATACATCAAGCCCTATAAAATAAGCCGAATCATGTCGCTCCAATGCGCTAGCATAGATATGCTTGGCATCAGTAAAAAACTGTTCCAATATAACAATTGCAGAATTTAATTTTTCCGTTAGCACATCATCAGCATCATTAATATGAACCATCATCAAACTGATGATATTAGCATAGAAATAATTTATTGACCCTATCAACACACGATAAAGATGGTTATCACGACTCATGAATAAATAAAGCAAATAATCATGATGGCGCTGCATTATCAATTGAACTTCATTGCAATCACGGGGAACTGCTTTCCAATCATCAAGCATCTTATTAACTATATCATAAAAAAATGGTACGTTAATGGCAGATTGAAAATCAATACTGGCAACATCAAATGGTTTGAAACAACGAAACAGCAAATCATCAATGAAGGCTCGCTTATTAAAAACTGGCCAATTGGGGTTTATCTGCTCAACCCGACGAGGTTCGGCACCACTAACATAGGCACCATCACTACAATTGATACAACGTACTTCAGGATTATTTTCCAAAACCTGAGCCATATTGTGAATAGAAAGGCCAAACAAATGATTGATACGAACTTCTCCACCAAAGTTACCACGAAAAGGAAATGTCTCTTTCAGATTTTGATGGTATTTAGCTTCTTGCTTTTCATTATAGTAAAGGCTCAAGCTGGAGTGGTGCTTATCGGCTGACTTATATCCATTATCAATACCAAAAAGATAAATATCTTTGAAACCAAGCAATGCTGCGTAATTAAGACCGGTATTCCCAACAAATGGGTTTGGATACTCGATTGAATCAAACTGAAACTGTTCACCAAGGTGAGTGGCCAGCAGTTTATACATAGGCTCATTTGGTTTGAATGCTAACCCAGTTTTACGGAAAAATGTCTTACACTCAGGATGAATAACATCCACGCTTAAAAAAACACTATCCTTGAGAAACTCTCCAGCATCCAAAATATGTAAAAAGTCTGCTGAACTTTTGGTACGCTCAACAGCAACATAAATGTCTGGCTTGATCCCAGCTTTATAAAGTGCGCTGACTGCAGTGCCACAGGCAATGATAATCGCCTGACGTTGATGATCTCGAATAAAATCAATGCTCTGATCTAACGATGGCCCGTTTCCAACAACAAATACAGGTATGGTCGCAGATAAAGATGTATCACGTTGGCGCAGAAGAAATGGTGTGCCATCTTGCAGATGAGTATGGCTATGAGCTAGAGCAAAGACATTATCATCAAAAAAGCCCCAACCCGTACGCAGCAGATAGAACTCATTTTCAACCTGGTTAATAAGCGAATGCAACTTTGGAGAATGATAATGGCAGAATGAGAAATATGCTGCAGACCAGAATGCACCTTTACGATGAAGCGCTTCCATCATATCGGCTGCTAATAATTTTTCGTCAACCCCTATAAATAAATGTAAGCTTAATGACTCTTGCTCCATATAATCCAGCAAAGAGCACCAGTCAAAGCAAAATAAAGATGCATAAAACATATCAAGATCTGGTTCGAAAGCGAACAGATTCTTTACTTTGCATCGCTCGTATAAATAGCCAAGTTGATAACCCAAACCTATTCCATACATCAAGGATAATGGGATATCCATTGATAGTGCACTCTTGAGTGATAACCCTTCGAGTGTTGATTGTTGTTTAAGCTTGGATATTTCGTTGTTATATTTTATATGTATTTGATCATCAAAATACCATTGTGGTGCAAAATCAATACATTGCAAAACACTTTGTTCAATTATTTCATCAATTTGTGATTCAGCATCTGCGAATGGATCGTCACCATATAACGAAACTTGATCATCAAGCCACAATATATTAGGGATGCCATTTTCATTGCAAAAAAAACGGAATGGCCGTACTGGTTGATATGACTCAAAAAAATCATATATGCTTGGCATGAATTTTTTAAAGGCATCCATGTTCATGGCAAAACGAACAGGCAACACCTCCAACATAGCAATTTCCTGTTGCTTTTGCTTCTCAAGGCGAACAAGTTCACTCTCGATATTTGTAATCTCTTGTTTAATATCCATGTATGCCTAACCTGCATTCAGCTTGTACATATCAGATGCTCGACCTGCTTTTGAAAATTTCCACAAAGCTGTTTCTGTCTGATTCTTTGCATATTCTATCCGCTCATGTATGGTTTGAAACTGCATTAATGCTTGTTGGTGATCCATGTCAAGAACCACATGTGGCGGGATATTCTGGAAAACAGCATCAAGGAGAATGAGATAATAGTCGATCAACTGTTCAGCCGTTTGCACATCCTCCTGTTCGAACAAGGTAAGTAATTTTTGACCTGTCGCGATTAATTCTGGCAAACGGCTATTGCTCATTCGGTTCCGCCCACTTTTTGTTGAGCCAATGCCTTGTCACGCTCCTCGACAGGAATAGCATCCCAACCGCTTTTCACGGTCAGCATCAGATTCATAACCTCATCGACAGCTGTAATATCCATATCACGGCTAGCATCCATCATCCGAGTTTTCATATAGTCATAAAGCGCAAAAAGATCTTCGGGAACCTTACCATAAGAGAGATCAAGTGAATCTTGAAGCCCGTTGATGATAGCCATGGCTTTGGAGATAGATTGGGATTTTTGCTCAAAATCTCGACGTTCGATGGCACCGCGAGCCTGAGCTAGACGCTCTAGGCAGCCTTGCATCAAAAGTTGAATCACGCGGTAAGGATCGGCTACTGCCAATTCGGATTGCAGATTCTGGGTGGTATAGGCTTTTATATTTTTACGATACATATGAGACACCACTCATCACTTCAAATTAACTATTTTGGGTATTCAGCAGGTTCAAATATGAAGCCGACTTGTTCATCTTTGCCAACATGGCATCCAGGCTTCCGTAACGGGCTCGCAAGGTCTCTTGATACTTGGTCAGTTGAGTAGCAACATCGGACTCTTTACGGCTTACTTCGCGCAGATCGGAATTCAGCGAGTCTTCTCGCTTAGCAAGTAACCCCCCGGTCTTGGAGTAAGTTTCCAGCTGGCTGGCCAGCTGACCTGCAACCCCATCCTTGCCGCCAAAAACCGCCACTACCTGATCGAAATTCTTGTCGATAGCTTCGTTGAACTTGGTATCGTCGATAGACAATACCCCCTTGTTATCCATCTTTATACCCATCTGGAAAATCGTTGAGTAAGTAGAGGACTTTTGTGAAGGTTCGGTGATAATGCCATTCATCATATTGATCACGGCACGCGTCGTTGCATCCCCCGCCAGAGCACCGCCATCATTCTGGCTCTTCCCTGCCACTATCGAGTTGCGCTTGCCAAGATCATTACTCTTCTTAACCAGTGCGTTGTAACCGTCAACAAAGCTTTTTACCATGTCCTTGATGCCAGCTTTGTCGGTGGTCACGTCAACTCGGTTGGACTTGTAAGTCTTGGTCACCGAACCATCGCTTGCAGTCGTACTCGTACTATCAGATTCCCTCAAAACTGTCAGTTTGAGGCCAACTATAGTGCCATCAAATGTGTTGGTAGCACTGGTCAGCGTATTTCCATCTACCCTGATTTGAGCATCTTGCGCGGATTGAGTTTTTGACAATTTAGAAGTGAAGTTATCTGCCAACTCAGTGGTACTTCCGGTGATAACCAGATCCTTACCACTCCCACTCACCCCAGAGTCGATAACAAGTTTAGATTTACCATCAGATGTGTTCATGATGTTGACATTAAGACCAAAATTATCACCATCATTATTGATGCGTTTACGAATGGACTGTAGCGAATCCCCCGCCTTCACATCAACATCAAAGGTTTTATCACCGGCCTTAAACGTCAAGGTTCCATCTTGAGTGATCATTGGAGTTGTCGAAGAGTCAAAACTGCCTTCAAATTTGCTAGTTTTCGCCAACTTTTCGACAGTTATATCGTATTGCCCGTTAGAGGAACCCGTTTTGCTCTCCACCTTGAGCACCGGATTATCTTTATCCTGGATAATATTAATCGAGCGTTTGTTGAACGCATCATCCTTGGACATGGCTTGGAGTGTCGTCACAAAAGAGGCGATGGCCGATTTCAACTGCCCAACCCCTGAGAGAGTGATCTGAGCATTGGTCTTCTTGGTGGTGATGGGCTGCAACAGCTGTGCCTTCTTGGCATTGACGCTTGCAGCAATGACAGACTCCAAATCCAGTCCTGATCCCGCACCAGCAGACGTAATAGTGGCCATTCTCACTCTCCTCGTAAACTTGCGTATTAAATCTCTTTATCAAGCAATAATCCGACTCTTGAGCCACCACCTATAACATCACCTTCACGGAGATCCTTGAGACGCTTGCTGATAGCCAGCAACTCTTCACTTGGTATCTGACGAATCATTGACTTGGTATTGGCATCCATCACCTTGATAACAACTTGCTCGAGATCCTTTTCGACGCTGAAGTTGACGGTCCATCCTTGTAACTTGCTGAACTCCTGCAAGTTTTGTACCTCTTTTTCAATGTCCTTATCAGAGACATCAGACTTGCGAACCTTTTCTTTGGCTCGCTCCTCTTGTTGCTTTTCCACATCCTGTGTCATCACCCGCTGCTCTTCCGCCATGCCAGATAGCACTTGAGCGGCCGATTGGCCGCTCTTGCTACTTGACTGAAGAGAAGAAGGAGTGACCGATGAGGGGATTCCAATGTCATTGGCCATATCGTCGCTCCTTTTCTATCTCATCACTACTCATTAACCCAACAGGGACAGAGCTGATTGCGGTCTTTGATTGGCTTGCGCCAAGATACTTGATGCAGCCTGCTGCAGGATATTCTGCTTGGTCAGGTTGGCTGTTTCTGTCGCAAAGTCTGCATCACGGATACGCGAACGTGCAGCACTCAGGTTCTCGGACACATTGGACTGGTTGCGAATGGTCGAGTCAAACCGGTTCTGCACCGCACCCAACTCAGCCCGTTTGCTATCCACGGCCTTTATCATGAAATCAAGGTTGGCCATGGCTGTCTGAGCATCTTTAGCGGTTTTAATACTGCTAACACTAGTTGTAGTAACCGCTGTAGTTGCTTTAGCAACAGTATAGGGCTCACCTGTGGTACTGGTAGTTACTGTTGCACTCCCTTTTGTCGCAGATGCAATACCCTTGATCGTGAAAGCAGATGTCATCTTGAAGGTAATTGTTTGCCCTGCATCTGCACCGACCTGGAAGGAGCCTTTATAAGTACCATCAAGCAGCTTTTGACCACCAAAAGTGGTATCGCCAGAAATACGATTTATCTCTGTCGTCAGTTGGTCATATTCCTGCTGCAAAGCGACACGATCATCCGTGTTGTTGGAACCGTTCGCTGATTGCTGAGCCAGAGTGCGCATCCGTTGCAACATAGTGGTCACTTCATCCATCGCACCTTCAGCAGTTTGTGCCACAGAAATACCATCGTTAGCGTTACGATTACCTTGATCCAAACCGTTAACCTGTGAAGTCAAACGGTTGGAAATCTGTAAACCAGCAGCATCATCCTTGGCTGTGTTGATACGAAGACCGGATGCCAACCTGGTATAGGAGGTATCCAGCGATTTGTTGGTATTCATCAAGTTACGCTGGGCGTTCAGTGATGAAACGTTGGTGTTAATGTACATAGCCATAAAATATTCTCCCGAAGAACATGCAACTGCAGGTTGCGTCGTCCAAACAAAACGACGGCCCACCGTTTGAAGAGCAGGTTGAACATTCCTGTCTCTTCAGGCGGGTGTCTGTTTGAACGAACAGGTCACCCGCAGTAGTGCAAACGTTGGATACCGAACACCCCTCGATTGCTTCACTTTATTTAACGGCAGCACAGAGGCAAGCTTTAGGAAAATTGTTGCCTAAAGCGGCAAGTTTTCTCCGGGAAGCGGCAACAGGACATGAATTGAGCTGCATCACCATACAACTCTCAGCTGATGATGACCCAGTTTACAGGAAGAAAGATGTTGGCATGGTTCATGCTTGTACTGGTAGAGTGACGTCAATTTGGCGGCACAATAAAAAGAGGCCGGTAAACCGGCCTAAACATGAGCATATGCTCAGGAGAATATGACCAAGCGTGACAGAACTGAACAACTGGACAACACTTGGCATTACTAGTAGAGATTTATATCTCTCCCGATAGAACAGAGTGCGACCCGAACACCCCTTTGTTCCATCTCTTGATCAGGGCGGCCTGAACAACCGCCCTGTTTTCTTTTGTTAGCCTTGCAGCAGTGACAGCGCAGACTGCGGACGCTGATTTGCCTGAGACAGAATGGTCGATGCTGCTTGCTGCAGAATGTTCTGCTTGGTCAGGTTGGCTGTTTCAGTTGCAAAGTCAGCATCACGGATACGTGAGCGGGCAGCACTGACATTTTCAGATACGTTAGCTTGGTTACGAATGGTAGAATCAAAACGGTTCTGAACAGCACCTAGCTCGGCACGTTTACTATCCACAACTTTAATCATGTAATCCAAGTTTGCCATAGCCGTTTGAGCATCTTTGGCTGTGGTAATAGTGCTGATGCTTGTAGTTGTGACATTACCTGTGTTGCTTTTAGTCACAGTGTAAGGCTCACCTGTTGTAGTTGTCGCGACTGTAGCATTCCCCTTCGTAGCCGAAGCCATCCCTTTGATAGTAAAAGCCGATGTCATTTTAAACGTAATTGTTTGTCCTGCATCTGCCCCCACCTGAAAAGAACCTACGTAACCACCATTGAGCAAGGTTTGCCCACCGAACGTGGTATCTTTAGCAACGCGGTCAATTTCTGTCATCAGTTGAGTGTACTCTTGCTGCAACGCGGTACGGTCATCAGTGTTGTTGGAACCGTTGGCTGATTGCTGAGCCAGTGTACGCATACGCTGCAGCATGGAGGTGACTTCATCCATCGCACCTTCCGCAGTTTGAGCTACAGAGATACCGTCGTTGGCGTTGCGGTTACCCTGATCCAACCCGTTGATTTGAGAAGTCAAACGGTTGGAAATTTGCAGACCTGCAGCATCATCTTTGGCGCTGTTGATACGCAAGCCGGATGCCAGTCGAGTGTAGGAAGTATCCAGTGATTTTGTCGTATTCATCAGGTTACGCTGAGCGTTGAGTGATGAAACGTTAGTGTTGATAAAAAGGCCCATGACTATTCTCCTAAGCTATTAAATTTACTCTTCTATTTGCTCGAGCTTTATTATTTTCTGTGCCCGATGCGTCTTATTTAACGGCTCGTTTTTGGATGTCTTTAGCATTTTTTTCAACGCTTCATCGCATTAACGCCGCTTACCTTATATATCGGCGGGTCGGGGGGATACTTAAGGAAAAAATCGGACCTTAACCTGTGATGGGCTCAACCTTCTGAAGCCCGCCAACGGCGCAGAGCTAAGGGCACGCACGAGCCTCGCCCGGTTCATGCCGCGAGAAAAAATCCGTCCCGACTCTCAATTTTGTCGAGCACTGTTGGCGATTGGGCTCACCAGCCCCTAAAATCGCGGCCCCATCAACAATTTGGCGTGAGTTGTTCTCCATGCAGACACTGGTTGAGCAGATTGTTTACATCAGCGACATGTTTGGTACTGCGGTATTCGCGTTTTCAGGGGTATTGGTGGCTGGCCGACTCAGGATGGACGGGTTTGGCGTCATGGTTTTGGCGGCGGTCACTGCCATCGGCGGCGGCACCATCCGTGACATGATCCTGGGAGCCACCCCCGTGTTCTGGGTGCGCGATCCCATCTATATCTGGGTCGTCATTGCGACGGCGCTGATCGGTATGTGGATGGTCAAGCTGCCCCGCAGGATGCCCTGGTATGTGCTGCCGGTGGCGGATGCCTTCGGGCTAGCCCTCTTTACCGTTATCGGCGCCCAGAAGGCCCTCAATTTCGGCACCCCAGGGCTGATTGCCGTGATCATGGGCACCATGACCGGGGTTGCCGGTGGCATGATCCGCGATGTACTGGCGCGGGAGGTTCCCATGGTGCTGCAAAAAGAGATCTATGCCACCGCCTGTATCCTCGGCGGCATTCTCTATACCCTGGCGCTGGAGGCGAACATGGACAGGGTAACGGCCATGCTCATCTGCATGACGGCCGTGTTTGGCCTGCGGGTAGCTGCTATCTACTGGCATCTGTCGCTGCCCACCTTCTCGTTGCAACGCAATTGAGAGCAGGCCTACAGCGTCATCATGTCGCTGTGGGCCACGCGTTGAACCAAATAGGCTTTTCTGTTGTCATAGAAGCAGTCGTTGTTAGCCGGAACTTCTCATGCGCAAAATCGGTATGCTTACCACCCTTCTCCTGGCGAACGTGACGGCAGCCCACGCCGAAGCACAAGTGGTATTTGGACGACTGGCCTCGGCGCCGGTGCAGCAGTTCAACCAGCAGATACGCCAGGCAAGCCATCAACAGCAAAACTGGGTTAATGACTACCGTGAGGTAGCTCTGCGATTCGTCGGTCATGGTGACACACCCAGTCGCATCCATGCCCAGCAACTGGACAATGATCTGGTGCTCTCGGTCGCCCTCGACGGCAGCAAGAGCGACATGATCTACATCCTGACCCTCTATCGCAGCAACAACCTGTGGCAGATGCGGGAGGCGGAAATGGGCTGGCGTTGTCAGGGGCAAGACTCCTTCACTCCGGTTCCCTGTCCCTGATAGTCATTGCTCACTCTGTGAAATAAAAAAATCCGGCACATTGGCCGGATTTTTTTATTGAAGGTAAAAAACACGCTTACGGGCGGTACACCTTGACGTTGTCAAAGCCCTTCTCTTTCAGATAGAGCGCCTGCAGCTTGCTCATCACACCGCGATCGCAGTAGAGCAGGTAGGTCTTCTCCTTGGGCAGATCGCCAAAGGCGGTAGCCAACTTGAAGAAGGGGATATGCAGCACTTCACGATCTTCCACCACCAGCGGCTTCTCGTCGTGTTCGTCGGCAGAGCGGATATCCAGGATCACCTCGTCAGCGCCCAGCACCTGAGTCGTTTCCACCTCTTGTACTTCAGCGGCAGTCTCTTCACCGATACGACGGATATCGAGGTAACGGGCCTCAGAGACCACCTTGTCCAGAATGGAGAAGTCAAAATTGGCCTCTTCCTCTTCAATGCGGGAGAGCTCGGCCTTCACGGTCGGCTTTTTGGAGATGACCCCACAATACTCCGGCATGGTCTCGGCAAACTCCAAAGTGCCGATGCGGCGGGCTTCACTGATGATATCCGGCTTGTCCCAAGTAATGAGCGGGCGCAGGATCACCTTGTCGGTCACCCGGTCGATCACGTTCAGGTTGGTGAGAGTCTGGCTGGAGACCTGACCCACACACTCACCGGTCACCAGCGCCGGGATCTGGAACTCGTCGGCCACCTTGGCGGCAGCACGCATCATCATCCGCTTGAGCACCACGCCCATCTGACCGTTGTCGATCTTCTCGAGGATCTCGGCAACCACCGGCTCAAAGTCCACCGCAGTGAAACGTACCCGGTGGGATGAACCGAAGCGGTTCCACAGGTGATAGGCCACCTGCTTGACGCCGATCTCGTGGGCCGCACCGCCCAAATTGAAGAAGCAGTAGTGCACCCGGCAGCCGCGCTTGATGAACTGGAACGACGCCACACCGGAGTCAAAACCGCCGGAGAGCAGACTCAGCACATCTTCCTGGGTCGCGATGGGCATGCCGCTCAGGCCCTGATGGATGGCGCTGACGATAAAGAGCTCCTCACCGTCGATCTCGAGGTTGATCTTCACATCCGGGTTCTTGAGGCGCACACCATTGCTTTCGCAGTGCTGATTCAATCCACCGCCCACGTAACGCTCAACCTCGAGGGAGGAGAACTCATGCTTGCCGTGGCGCTTGGCGCGCACGCAGAAGGTTTTGCCCTTGAGCTGGTCGCCCCATACGGCTTTCACCTGCTCGAAGATGTCGTGCAGATCGGTAAACTTGCTGGCTTGTACCTCGAGGAAGGCCTGAATGCCCGGAATACAGGCCAAAGCTTCGATAGCCTGCTCGCGGAACTGGTCATTGCGGGAGCTCACAATCAGCTTGTCCCAATCCATCCGTACGCGGGCATCGTCGTCGAAGCGGCGCAGGACATTGCGGATATTGCCCTGCAGGATCTTGATAAAGCGCTGGCGAACCGACTTGCTCTTGATGGTGATTTCCGGGAACAGCTTGATAATGAACTTCATGGTAATGACTCGGGTGACCTTGATTTAAGGGCGCGAATTATATCAGAACTTTGTGGCCAGCGCCTACTGGATGAGCGTTTGCTCACATTACCCCACGCAGTGTTTGCCGCGCGACCGCAATCTTGCGTATATTCCCGACCCTGCGCCTCGCCAGATTTTTGACAACAGACTGATCCGATGAAGACCTATATCTACTACCCCGGCATGGAGGTACGCGACGAGCTCTGGCTCAAATTTGCCTTGCTCTATCTGGAGCGGCTTGCCTTTGTCTTCACCGTCAGCGAAAAGAGCGGTCTCACCGCCCTGCTCGATACCCTTCAACAGCAGAGCGATCTGCTGGCCGAGCGGCCCGATACAGCCTTTTTTGCCGCCATTACCCCGCAATTGGAGAGCCAGATAAGCGGCCTGGTTGCCCCCGATTTCGTCCGCCACAAGGTGTTTGGCAACAAGGAGCTGATTGGTCGCTGGCGTCAGGAGGCCAACCACGACTGCTTCTGCCCGGATCAGGTGGGGCTGGAGCGGCTGCACGGCTTTTGCCTTACTCATGGCTTTGCGACCCGGGATGAAGGGGGGATCAGAATGGCGCGGCGCTTTGCCAACCTGATCTCCATGCGCCTTGCCCGTGAGTGGGCACTCGCCAATGACGGGGCGCTTATTACCGATCACGACTATCTCGACCGCCTGCTCCATCTGCTCGAATCCCGCTACCACAATCGCGGCGGTCAGGATTGCTTCCTCCTCGAGATCCCGTTGCAAGTGCCCACTCACCTGGCCGACATTCCGTTTGCAGAGCTGATTGCCCTGCGCGGGCGCAGCGGCTTTCGCCAGCAGTTGACCGAATTTCATCTGGCCCTCGACAACCTGCTCACCATGCTGGGTAGCGGCTATGCCGACCCGGCGGCCCTGACCCGCTTTGAGCAGGCTCAGCAAGGGCTCAATCAACTGCTCGGGCCCGAGACCCTCAGCATGCCACTCACCACCCTGGTCAGCACCAGCCTGCCCGCCGTAGCCATGCTCCACCAGTTAAAAGCAAGCCATCCCGAAAGCAACCTCATCTTCCATCCCATCAAAAAGAGCCACTTTCACCAACGCAAGAGCCAGCACTTCTTCACCCGGCTCGGTCATCTGCGCCAACCGGGCTGAATTGGCGGAATGAAAAAGGGGTTGGCATCTGCCAACCCCTCTCGTTTTCTGCGGCCTACCAATCATCACCCCGGTGATTGGCCCGCTCTTGCGCCTGCCTGCGCGCCTCCATCGCCCTGTCACGGCGGATATTGGAAGGGGTACAGGCAAACTGTTTCTGATAGCAACGCGCAAAACTCTCGGAAGCAGGTTCGAAAGGTGAATAGAACCCGGTACGTTCAGGAGAAACATGGTGATCACCATGATTGGTTGTGGCACAACCCGAACTCATCAGCACCAGCAAGGGACACAGAACACGCAACAAAAGAGAACTCCTGATTGGATTTGAATGAATTCGTAATTATTCACAAATTAATTCATCCAATCAAATATTGATGCATTTCAAATAGTTAATCACATTCACCTCAATGGTTGTCGGCAAAACGCTCAACGGGTGATGGTGCTGGCATCACCGTCAGGATGCACCACGCGAAACTCGATACGATCGCTGTTGCCCGCTTCATCCACCACCACCAGCTGATAGCGCCCCGCCACACTCAGCACCTGATCCCCATCCCAGCGCAGCCGCTGGCCGTTGAGAAACCAGGCCGGCTTGCCGACACCGCCCAGCACTTTGGGTTGCAACCGGTAACGCTGGCTGCGAATAAGGTTGCCCTCCCCCAGCGCCACGATGCGAATGGGAGCCTGCAGCTCGGCACTCTGCCCCTCCCCTGCGCAGCCGCTGGCCAGCAGCGCCTGCCGTCGCTCGCCGGGGGACCGCCACGGCTCCAGCGACAATGGCCAGAGGGCCCGAAAACCGGATTGCGCCGCATCGGGGCAACGGGTCAGCGTCGGCATGCCCGCGGCGGTCAATGCAACTTGACGCAGCGGCGAGGGCCAGTCCATGGGATCCGGCAAGGTGGGGGGATCGCGCCCTTCCAGCAGCCAGGCGCTCTGACGCTGCAAACAGGCCTCTGGCAGGGTGGCGCTCGTCTTGCGCCCCAGCGGCCAGCAGATCTCGGCCTCGCTCACCGTGTTGGGTTGTGCCGGCAGGGGGCTGTTGTCAGCCAGCCGCGAGTAGACCGAAAGCAGCAGCGGCACCGCCGCGCTCTGCCCGTAAAAACCGGGCATGGGGGTGCCGTCGGGGCGCCCAAGCCAGACGCCGATAGTCCAGCGACCGGAGACCCCCATCGCCCAGCTGTCGCGATAGCCATAGCTGGTGCCGGTCTTCCAAGCCAGCCGATTGACCCGGCCGGTCGCCTCGCTGGCAAAAGGCTGATCCGCCCGCCCCTGCGCGCTCAGGATCTGCCAGATGATCCAGGCCGCGCCCGGGCTCAGCAATGGACGTGACACCGCCTGCTGCCCCGCCAGCCAGACCGGCATTGCCACCTGCCCCTCCCGGGTCAGCGCACTGTAGAGCGCCACCAGCTGTTCGAGCCGAATGCCCGCCGCCCCCAGCGCGATGGCCGGGTTGGGCTTGTCGGAGAGCGCCAGTCTCACCCCGGCGTTGTCGAGGCGACTGACCAGCTTGTCCGGCCCAAGCGCCTCCAGCACCTGCACCGCCGGCACGTTGAGGGATTGCTGCAGCGCCTGCGCAAGGGTCACCGGCCCCTGAAAGGCACCGGAAAAGTTGGCGGGGCGATAATCAGACCCCAGTCTCGGCGCATCGGAGAGCAGGGAGGCCGAGTGCACCAACCCCTCGTCCATGGCCAGACCGTAGATGAAGGGCTTGAGGGTAGAGCCGGGGGAGCGGATCGCCTGCACCATGTCGAGGTAACCGTGGCGACGCAAATTGCCATACTCGGCGCTGCCCACATAGGCGCGTACCGCCATGGTTTTGTTGTCTACCAAGAGCAACGCCGCTGAGGTCTGCTCGGGGAAGCGGCGGATATAACTGGCCACCCGTCCCTCCAGCCAACGCTGCAGATCCCCGTCGATAGTGGTGTGCACCAGCGCCCCGGTCTGATTGCCAGCGGCGAGGCGGGCAAAGAGCGGCGCCTCCATCGGCGTGAAGTGACCGCGGGCCAGCACCGGCTCGATACGTCCCTCCAACCACACCGGCTCGGGCCAGACGCCCTGCGCCACCAGCCGCTGCATTACCTTGTCACGGGCGGCGCGGGCCCGCTCGGGATGCCGGTCCGGCCGGTTGCGGCTGGGAGCCTGTGGCAGCACCGCCAACAGCGCCGCCTCGGCATAGGTCAGCTTGGCCGCACTCTTACCGAGATAGGCAAAACTTGCCGCCTGCACCCCCTCCAGGTTGCCGCCAAACGGCGCCCGGTTGAGGTAGACGGTGAGCAGGGTGCGCTTGTCGTAGTGCCACTCCAGTTGCAGCGCGCGGGCCATCTGGCGCAGCTTGCCGGGCACGCTCCGGTGGTAGGGCTCGATAAGACGCGCCACCTGCATGGTAAGGGTCGAGCCGCCCGATACAGCCCGCCCATAGTGCAGCCACTGCCAGACCCCGCGCACCATGGCCACCGGATTGACCCCGGGATGACGCCAGAAGTAGCGATCCTCGTAGCCCAGCAGCGCCTCGATATAGCGGGGGGAGATCTGCTCCAGGGTCACGGGGTAACGCCACACGCCGCTGGTATCGGCAAAGGCACGCAGCGGTCGTCCCTTCATGTCGAGCACCACCCGTGCGTAGGCAGGGTCGAGCGGTGGCGGCGGGAAGAGTCTATCCAGCGCCAGCAATGACAGGAGCAGTGCTACAACTCCCAGCACCGAGAAGAGCAGCCAGCGTGGCAGGCGACCAAGCCAGCGCCAGCAAGCGTGGCCAGTGCGAACTAATTTCAGCCAGCCACGCTGCCAGAAAGTGAGCGGGCGAACCCGCTCAAGGGAGGGAATGTTACTCAGAGATGATCACCTCATGGATATCCTCACCCACGGCACGCAGTTCGGGGCGGTACATATCCTCCACCTGGGTCGGCGGCACCTGATAGCGACCCGGCGTCACCGCCCGCATCAGGTAGACCAGTTGCTGGTTGCTCCCCTCGCTCAGATCCAGCGCTGCCGTGTAGCGGTCATCGCGAAACTCCTGATGCTTGAGATAATCGTTCCACTCGCTCTGCCACGCCGGTTTCCCCTCGATGGAGAGCTCTTCCAGCTTGATGCTGTTGCCAAGGGCCGGGTTCTCCAGCTCGAAGCCGGCGGGCACCATCTCCACCAGCAGGGCATCGGGCACCGCCGATTCACTGCTGACATTGAGCCGCACCACCACCAGATCGCCCACCTTCACCTTGGCGGGATCGAACGGTTGACCATCGCTGTTGAACCAGCTGCGGGTCACGCTTATCCCCTGACTCAACCGGGTAGGAGCCTGCTCGGGGTAACCGATCAAGGTGCGCTGCACATAGAGCGAGCCCTTGCCCTCGTTAGTGACGGCGCTCGCCGCCAGCGCCTCGGGGGTGCCCTGCTGTAGCGGAGCCGAACCGATCAGGGATCCACTGCCAAGAGAGGAAGTTACCTTGGCCTGCCAGTCGACGGCCGGATCGACGCGGGCGAGTCGCAACAGGGCGAGCCGCTCCTGAGTGCTGAGCCACTGACGGTGAGCCAGGGTGTCGGCCACCTTGGCGCTGAGATCAGGCCAGCGCTCCGCAGCCAGCTTGTGCTGGCGTAGCAAGGAGAGCTCGAGGGCTCCATCGCGTAACTGCGAACCGTAATCCCCGAGATAGTCGTCACCACGCTCGGTCACCAATGCCCGGCTGAGGGCCTTGGCGGCATTCTGCTCATCCCCCATGGTCGAGAGCGCCAGCGAGAGGTGCAAGAGCGGCAAACCGGAGCGAGCGTGATCAGCCTGCTGCTCCCAGATAAGGCGCAGGGTAGCGAGCGGCGCCTTGCCCACCCGGGCCAACACATAGGCACTGTAAGCCTGATAGGCAAGTCGGCTGTGCTCGGGTGCACTGCTCCAGCGCTCGCCATACTGGCTGTCGGTGAGATAGCTTTGCAGCCGGTTCAGCGCCTGATTGAGCATTGCCTCCGGCACTGCGTCGCCCGCCTCCTTGCGCGCCAGCAGGTAGTCGGCGGCATAAGCGGTGAGCCACTGCTCCTCGTCGGAGCGACCATCCCACAGGCCAAAGCCACCGCTTGGCAGTTGCAACCGCTGCAGCCGTTGCAGCAGGGCGCGCTGCACATCCGCCTCACTCGCCGCTTTCTTGCCCTCTGCGGGTTTGCTCCAGGCGGCCCGCTCATCGGCCGTGGTCAGCAAGTAAGGCCAGGCCCGCGACAAGGTCTGCTCCAGACAGGCGTAGGGGTAGTCAGCCAGCGCCTGCCACTGGGCTGCCGGATCCCAGGGGGGAGTGCCGGAGAGGCTGAGCAGCCCCTGGAGGTTGGCGCGATCCAGCCCGACCAGCTCAGCTGACGCAAAGCTCATCTGCTGGCCGGGAGCCAGCATCTGGTAACGCTGGCGAGTCTCGGCCGGCCAAGGGGAGCGCAGCGGCAAAGTCCAGTCGCGGCTGATGGCAAAATCCTTGCCGCTGGCCGCCAACTGCAGGCTCGCCACGCCGCTCGCCCCGGTCACGGTGAGCGGCAGGGTCAGCCACTGCTCCTCGCCGTTTTTAAGGGAAAGGGTGCCGGGCAGCTCGCCGTTTGCCTTGAGCCCGCCATTGAGGGTCCAGGCAAGGGAGAGGGTCTGATCCTCGCCGCTCATGTTGCGCAGCTGCACCAGCGCCTGGGTCTCATCGCCTCTGGCGCCAAAGCGCGGCCAGCCAATTTCCGCCACCAAGGGCGCCACTACCTTGATGGCGCGCTCGGCCTCACCGACCTGTTGTTCGTTCCAGGCCAGCGCCATCAGCGCCAGCTCGCCGTTGAAGTTGGGTAAATCGAGCGGGATCACCGCTTTACCCTGCTGGTCAAAACTCACCTCGCCGCTCCAGAGCGCGGCTACTTCGACCCTGCTCTCCAGCGCACCGCCCTTTTTCAGTGGCGCCCGATCGCCCCCATAGTTGAGGCGGGCCAGCTTGCCATCTTGCGGCGGGATCACCTGACCGTAGTTGTCGAACAAATCTTGTGCGAAGCGCTTGCGACCAAAGAAGATCTCGAACGGGTCGAGCGGCTGGTAGTCGCTGATATTGAGCACGCCCCGATCCACCGCGGCCAATACCACGCGCCCCTGACTGTTGGGGGTGGAGGTAGCGGTCACCTCCAGCCGGGTGAGCGGCACCGCTTTATCAGGCGCGCTCAGGGTGAGCGGCAGACGGCGCGCTTCCCGATCCAGCGTGAGCGGCACCAGTCCGACCGAGCGCAGGCTCTGCCCTTGCTGGCTACTGACCGGCTTGGAGGCGCTGTCTGGCGCGGCGATCTGGGCCGAGATATGCAAGTCATGGCGCTGCCACTCGGGACTGACCGGGATCTCGAACTCGCCGCGGGCATCCTTGGCATCGCCACCGGCTCCCTTGAGCTCGATACGCTGCCACCAGCGCAGGCCGTCGCCATCTTCCACCATAAGCAACCCCTTGCCGGGGCGCGGCGCCACCAGCGTCACTTTAGCCTTGTCGCCCGCCTGATAGGCGCGCTTGTCGAGGGTGATGGCAATCTTGTCAGGCCGCGCCTGCTCGCCACCGCCGCCCCAGGCGTAACTGCCGATCTCAACCCGCAGGCTCGATTGATGGCCCTGACTATTCTCCACTTCCAACCGATACCAGCCCGCCGCCAGTTGCAGCGTGAACGGAGTCGGCCCCTTGCCATCCAGCTGCAGGGTCTGCTCCTGCTCCAGATAAGGCTGGCTGTTGAACTCGTACTTCCACCCCTCGCCATCGGCGTAGTGCCAGTAGTAGTCGCGGTACTCGTTGATAAGGCGCACCTTCACCGCCCCCGCCACCGGTTGACCTTGCTCATCGAGGTTGAGGATCTGGAAGGGGAGCTGCTTGCCCCCTTCCACCCGATCCGCCACGAAATCGGCCTTGAGTGCCGGCCACTGGCTGCCCGCGGGCCAGCCATACTGGGTGCGGCTGCGATTGACGGCGCGGCCACCGGGCTCGGAGAGCGACACCCGATAGGCCACCTCCAACGGCCCGAGACCGCGCACCCCATCGAGCTCATCAGCTAACGAAAAAGTCCCCTGCCCCTGCGCATCGAGGGTGAGACTGCGCGCCTCGAGATCCTTGGCCTGCTCGGCAAGCAGCACGTCACCCAGAGTGAACTCCTGCCACTGGGTAAAGGGCATGGTGGCGCGGCTGATCTTTACCTCCGCCTTCGCCTTGGTGGCGCTCGCCGGCGCGCCGTAGAGATAGTCCCCTTGCAGTGGCAGCGTCAGGGCAGCGTCCAGACTCGTGACTTCCCCATCTGGCCCCTTGCCAAGCTGCAGTTTCAGCCGTTCCGGCAAAAACTCCTCCACCAGGAAAGGCCACTCGAAGCGGCTGCCGGCGGCGGTCTTGAGGTTGATGGTCCAGCGCCCGAGCGGCGCATCGTCCGGCAGACGCAAGCCGTAATGGGCCGCGCCCAAATTGTCCGGCAGCAGCCGCTTCTGTTCGAGCAGCTGACCATCCGGCTGTTTCACCTCCAGTTCCACCGCCATCCCCGGCAGCAGCTGGCCATCCTGCCCCTTGAGCAGGATCTCGCTGTCGAGCCGCTCGCCGGGGCGATAGAGGTCGCGCCCGCTGAACAGATATAGCTGCTGGGCCTGCCAGGGCTGGGTGCCGAGATCGAAGGTGGAGAGATCGAGCGCAGCCCCATCGAGGCGCAGCACCGCCAGATGGTTGCCCTGTTCGGCCAGCAGCAAGCGAGCCCCCTGCACCTGATCAAAGCGGCGATGGCCCTGCGGATCGGTGGTTTGCACCTGCAACCGGTTGCCCTTCTCATCGAGCAGGGAGAGCTGCACATCCTTGAGCGGGTCGGCGCTGGCCAGGGAGCTCACGAACACCTCCAGCTGATCGCTGTAACGACGGGCACTGAGCCCCATGTCGCTCACCGCGAAATAAGTGGTCTCCTTGCGCCAGTCGTAGTTGCCAAGGGGCGACATCACCGCAAAGTAGACGCCAGCCTCCGCCAACTGCGGCTCCTTCACATTGATGAGGCGGGTCTCGCGCCGGTTGGCATCAAGCTCCAGCGCATAGCGGCCGCTGAATACCCGCTTGGCCCGCTTGGTGATCTGCTCAAGCTCCCAGTTCCCCATGCCGGCACCGGGGCGATATTCCGCCAGAAAACGGGGCAGATATTCCGCATCGACCCGAAAGAAATCGATATTGACCTCATCCACGTTGACCGCGCTGATGGGCAGGCGAAGTTCCTGACGCAGCGGCAATACCATGCCGCTGGCGGTAAAGGAGGCTCCCGCCTCCAGCGGGCGGGTCTTGAGGGTCCAGCTCTGGGGGGATGGGCCCAGCCCCGCCTTGAGGCTCACTTCATAGCTCTTGTCGGGCTGAACGTTCGGGAAATAGAGGGTGCGACCATCGTCGGCCAGGATCCACTCCCCCTGCACCTGCTTGCCCCCCTCACTGACCCCGAGCCAGCTCTGCCAATTGGCCTTGGGCGACAGGGGGCCGGAGAAGACCAGCGCCAGCGCCGGGCCATCGCGATATTGGCGGGCATTGGCCTGCACTACAGAAGTTGGCGCCCCGGCCTCCTGCTGCGCAGTGGATTCTGTGGTCGGTACTTGGCTTGCGGGCTTGTCAGGGCCGCAGCCAGACAGCAAACCGACCACCCCGCAAAGCAGCAGGGTTGACCAGCGGCGGCGCAGAGCGCCGGTTCCAG
The DNA here is from genome assembly GCF_041402305.1 of Aeromonas sp. S12(2024). Taxonomy (NCBI): domain Bacteria; kingdom Pseudomonadati; phylum Pseudomonadota; class Gammaproteobacteria; order Aeromonadales; family Aeromonadaceae; genus Aeromonas; species Aeromonas sp. S12(2024). Next base: position 36,699 of record NZ_JBGLRB010000024.1, on the reverse strand, counting down.
CGGTAGAGCGGTGAGAAGCAGAGGGAGAGTCGAAGAGGCGCATAGGTTCCATCCCGAGTTGGAGCGCTGCAAACGCAGCGTGGCTGGAAACAGGATAAGGCATCCTGCTCACCCGACACAAAGCTCATTACCCGAATGGGCACAATTCCGCGCCCCTGCAGCACGAGAACCCCCTTGCCCACTGATCCAGTGCGGCAAGGGTTGTCATCTAGTCGTGGCTGGTCTCGTTTTTTGCTCCGCCTTTGAACCAGCGAAACAGGATGGCCATGACGGCCGCCAGAAACAGCACCAGCGAGGTAATCAGCAGGGCCCGGGTCAACAGTTCGCTGTGGTGGAGGAAGAAGGGGGTATTCATCGCCAGCTTGCCCACCAAACTGAGGCAGAGCGCCCACATAAAGGCACTGGCAAAGCTGGCCACGCACATCCGCAGCACGCTCAGGCGGCCAATCCCCATCAGCATGGGAGTCAGCACCCGCACGAACGGGATAAAACGGGAGGAGAACATCGCCAGAAAACCGTACTTTTTAAGCAGCTGGGTCGCCTTGGGCAGGCTGTCGGGAGGCAACATCCGTTCGATATGATCCATAAAGCGGGTGCGCTGCAGGGCCCGTCCCTGCCAGTAGGCGAGCACGGAACCTATGCCAGCAGCCAACGGCAGATAGACAAGAGTCACTTCGGGGCCAAATACCCCCATGCCCACCAACCCACCGGCCAGCAGTACCAGGCTGTCCCCCGGCAGGGGCAGGAAGACGAATGCGGACTCCAGCAGCAGTACCAGCATCAGGCAACTGATCAGCAGGGGTACCGCCTGCATCTGAACCAGGGCGTCAAAATCCTGATGCCAAATGGCCATCAGCATATCCAGCATGTCACTCTCCCTACTACACGGTTCATCATGAACGAGGCAGGGGTTATAGCACCCATCCCCTGAACAAAACGTTAATTTTGTCCGGCACAGGAAATAAAGTGTGTCGAAATATTGCTGCAACGAGGGGAATGCAAGAAGGGCGAAAAGCAGAAACAAAAAACCCCTCATCTTGCACGCACAAGGGAGAGGGGCAAACAGGCACAGAAATAAAACGGTTACTCGGCGGTGGCCATCTGCCAGGTTTTGAAGCCGCCGGAGAGATTCTTCACTTTAAAGCCGTGCTGACTCAGCAAGCGGCAGGCGACATGGCCGCGCAGCCCGACCTGACAGCTGATAAGCAGCTCTTTCTCTTTGGGCAACTCATGGAGGCGACCACGCAACTCGTCAAGGGGGATATGCAGCGCCCCCGGAATGCGGCCCAGCTTGTCGAGCTCCGGGCCATTGCGCACATCCACCACCAGCTGATGGGGGTTACGAGCCTGCACCTCGGCCACGTGGCAGAGCAGGGTGTCCCCTTTCAGATGGTTGCTTGCCACAAAGCCCGCCATGTTGATCACATCTTTGGCCGAGCCAAAGGGCGGCGCATAGGTAAGCTCCAGATCCTGCAGGTCAAACACGGTGAGACCGGCGCGCTGGGCCACCGCCAGCACGTCGATGCGCTTGTCGATGCCATCCTTGCCGATGGCCTGGGCACCGTAAATCTTGCCATCCGGGGCAAACAGCAGCTTGAGGCTGACCGGATGGGCACCCGGGTAGTAACCGGCGTGGCTGCCCGGATGGACATAGACCTTCTCGAACGGCAATCCCAGTTGCACCAGTCGCTTCTCGTTGAGGCCAGTGCTGGCCACCGCCAGATCGAACAGTTTGCAGATGGCTGTCCCTTGCGTCTTCTTGTAGGTTTCGCTTCGGCCCAGCATATTGTCGGCGGCGATGCGCCCCTGCCGGTTGGCCGGGCCCGCCAGCGGGATCAGCACAGATTCGCCGGTGACGAAGTCTATCTCTTCCACCGCATCCCCCACCGCGTAGATGAAGGGATCCGAGGTACGCATCCCGGCATCGACCTTGATGCCGCCCCGTGGGCCCAGCGCCAGCCCCGCCTTGGCGGCGAGCAGTGTTTCCGGCTTGACGCCGATGGCGAGGATCAGCAGGCCGGTATCAAGATGGGAACCGTCATTGAGGGTCAGGCGCAGGCCACCGCTTTTGGCGGTCGGTACGGCGGAGGTCTTCTCGGCAGGCAGATCCAGACTCTCGATGGCGGTGAGGCCGGTGCGCAGGCGCAGGTCGATCCCCTCTTCCCGGATGCGGGCATGGAGCATGTTGGCCATCTCCTTGTCCACCGGCGCCATCACCTGATCGGCCAACTCCAGCAGGGTGACATCCAGCTTGCGCTGATGCAGCGCCTCCATCATCTCCAGCCCGATAAAGCCGCCGCCCACCACGGTAACGTGGCGCGGCTGATCGTGATGCAGGGCCGCCAGAATGCGATCCATGTCCGGGATGTTGCGCAGGGTATAGACATGGGGGCTGTCGATACCGGGGAAGGGAGGACGGATCGGCGCAGCCCCCGGGCTCAGCAGCAGCACATCGTAATGCTCGCGCTGCTCTTCACCGGTTTGCAGGTTGCGCACCAGCAAGGTCTTGCCCGCCTTGTCGATCTCAATCACATCGTGGAAGACCCGCACATCGACGCTGAAACGGCGCTTGAAACTCTGGGGAGTCTGCAGCAGCAAGGCATCCCGGTCGGGGATATCGCCCCCGATGTGATAGGGCAGACCGCAGTTGGCGAAGCTGACAAACTCGCCCCGCTCGAACATCACGATCTCTGCCTCTTCACTCAAACGACGAGCACGAGCCGCCGCCGATGCGCCCCCCGCGACACCACCGATAATCAGGATCCGTTTCATCTGCAAGACTCCTCATACATGATAATGGGCAATAAATTAGACTTTTCTAATTTAGAATTCAATGAAATTTTGTTTCACACCATTTTGCAGTATTCTTGCAACCCCGACGGTTGCTTAACAGGATGTTGTTTGTTCATGTCGTCTACCGCACTCAGTCATCTTCCTCCTGCCCTCCAGACGCCGCTCTTTTTCCGTCTGGATCTGCGCAGTCAACGGCTGGTCGCCCTGACCGACGTGATGCAAACCCCGCTCTACTGGCTCGACGAACCGCGTGCCCCCTGGCCTGCCCAGCTGCCCGATGCCCTGCGCCTGCCCATCGAACAACTGCTGGCCAACGGCCATGGCGGCAAGATCACCGTGCGCTTTGCCAGCCAGTTGTGGCATATCGCCCTCGCTCACGAGCAGGATGGCTTTTGGCTCATCTGTCTGCAGAACCTTCGCCAGGAGCCCATCGCCGATCTGGCATTGCAACTGCCGCGCCTCAGCCAGATGGCGAGCCAGCAACAGTATGCGCCCCTGCTCGAGGCCCTTAAAGAGAGCTTGGGGGCCGATCGGCTCATCCTCTGGCACTATCAGGCCAACGGCGATCTCGGCAGCGAGCAACTCACCCCGGTGTTCACCCTGGGGGTCGAGGCGATCTACCCCATTCGTGGTGACAGCCGCTATATCCGCGCCCTGCGTACCCGCAAAGCGTTGAGCTTCTCGGAGGCCGCCCACCAGCCGATGCTGAGCAATCACCTCTATCTGACCAGTGCCGGTGTGCGCTCACGCCTCGATGGTGCCCTGCTGGAGCAGGACAAGCTGTTCGGGGTGCTGAGTCTGGAGTATCTCGATCCCACCCCGCTTAGCGAGGAGATGTTGCAACTGGTGCGCAGCAGTGCCCAGCTGCTCGGCCACTGGCAGCCGCAACCGGAAGAGCACCGCGCCGAGCTGGCCCTCCCGCCCGAGCTGCACCAGCAGACCGGCATCGACTACTGCAAGACGCTGGTAAACTGGGCCATGAGCGCCAGCGGTGCCCGGGTGGGCTGGATCGGCGAGTTCCAGCCCCGCGGTCAGGATCTCTGGATCATCCCCCGCTGCGTCATCAACGAGGAGATCTGCTCCACCCTCAAGCCCATCCAGCTCGACCCCGGCCCCGCTCAGGAGCTGTTCCAGCATGGTCAGGCCATCTATGTGGAAGATCTGCCCGTGCGCTATCCCAAGGCGACCCGGCTGCTCGCCCTCAATGCCAGCGCCTACATCGGCATTCCGCTCCATGGTCAAAGCGGCGCCCCCATTGGCCAGATCACCCTGCTGCTCGATACCCCCCTTGAGGAGCCCGAACAGCTTCTGGATCTATTGAGCAGCCAGCACGAGCGGGCCGCCATCGAGCTCAAGCGCCTCGCCACCGACGATGCCCTACGGCTGGCGGAAGTGGCCTTCAATACCCACGATGGGCTGATCGTGATGGATCACAACGGCATCATCCTCAAGGTCAACCACTCCTTCAGCCGGATCACCGGATTTGGCGAGGTAGAGGTGATCGGTCACTCCATTCGCAAGCTGCGTCCCACCTACTACGGGGATCATCTCAAGGAAGATGTCAGCCGCACCGTCAACGAGCAGGAGTTCTGGCTCGGTGAAGAGCGCTGTCTGCACAAGGATGGGCACCTCTTTCCGGTGCGCTTGATGGTGAACGGCGTCAAGGATGAGCAGGGGGAGCTCAGCCACTTTATCTGCAGCTTCTACGACATCACCCAGGAAAAAGAGGCGGCCAGACATATCGAGCAGCTCGCCTACTACGACGATCTCTGCGGTCTGCACAACCGCCGCAGCCTCAACCATATTTTGCAGCAGACCCTGAGCGCCACCAACGGCCAGTGGGGCGCCCTGCTGCTGGTGGATCTCGACAACTTCAAGTCGATCAACGACTCTCTCGGTCACGCCTGCGGCGATCTGCTGCTGCAGGCCGTGGTACAGCGTTTCAGGGAGCTGCCCCAGGACAATCTGGTGCAGGCGCGCATCTCGGGGGATGAGTTTGCCCTGCTCTTTACCCAGCTGGGACAAGGGGAAGTCACCGCCAAAATTCTGGCAGAGCACTTCGCCCGTGAGCTGATGGGGCTGTTTCGCACCCCGTTCGACATCGGCGATCACAAACTGCACTGCAGCGCCTCGGTGGGGATCAGCCTCTTCTCCGGCAACGAGACGGATCATCTGGTCCTGATGCAACAGGCCGACACCGCAACCCACATGGCCAAGCGCGCCGGTCAGGGCCACTACGTCTTCTTTACCGAGGCGATGGCCCAGCATGAGAAGAACCGGCTGACCCTTACCAATGAACTGCGCGATGCCCTGCGTCATCACGAGCTGCAACTCCACTACCAACCGCAATACCGGGTCGACAATGGCTCGCTGTCGGGTATCGAGGCGCTGCTGCGCTGGCAGCGCAGCGACGGCACCATGGTGCCACCCGGGGAGTTTATCCCCATCGCCGAAGAGACCAGCCTGATCCTCGAGATCGGCTACTGGGTGATGAAGACCGCCTGCGCCCAATACAGCTTCTGGCTCAACCGTGGCCTGCAGATCCCCCATCTGTCGGTCAACGTCAGTGCCCGCCAGTTCCACACCCAGGGCTTCGTACAACAGGTGGAGTACATCTTGCGCGACACCGGTGTGCCCCCCTCCCGCCTGCTGCTGGAGGTGACCGAATCGGTAGTATTGGAGAATCGGCAGGAGAGTATTGCCAGAATGCGCCAGCTCAAGGAGCTCGGCATCCTCATCTCCATCGATGACTTCGGTACCGGCTACTCGTCGCTGGCCTATCTGCGGGATCTGCCCGCCGATGAGGTGAAGCTGGACAGAAGCTTCATTCAGACCCTGGTACACAGCGAACAGGACAGAGCCATCGTCAAGGCGATACTCGATCTGGCCCAGGTCTTTCGTTTTACCGTCACCGCCGAAGGGGTGGAAGAGGAGGCGCAGCTGGCCATCCTCAAAGCACTGGGATGCCAGCATTATCAAGGGTTTCTCACCAGTCGGCCGCTCACCGTCAAGGGGCTGGAGCAGCTGCTTGGCAGCCGGGCGCCGGACTAAAGGTGTAGGATCAATAGGGGTTTATGTAATAAAATAACGGCCTGCTCGAATCGTTGGAGTTGTTTATGTCTGTCATTAATCGGATCCCTGCCGTTGAAATCAGCCAGCCAGCCGGAGCTCACGGCACCGTTGGCCGGATCCATTCCGTCGAAACCTGCGGCACTGTCGATGGCCCGGGAATACGCTTTATCGTATTCATGCAAGGCTGCCTGATGCGCTGCAAGTACTGCCACAACCGCGATACCTGGGATACCGAAGGTGGCCGCGAAGTGACCGTACCGGAGTTGATGAGTGACATCACCAGCTATCGCCACTTCATGAATGCCTCCGGCGGTGGCGTGACAGCGTCCGGCGGTGAAGCCATGCTGCAACCGGCTTTCATTACCGAACTCTTTACCGCCTGCAAAGAGAAAGGGATCCACACCTGTCTCGACACCAACGGCTTCGTCCGTCATCTCGACGAACAGGTGGACAAGCTGCTCGACCAGACCGATCTGGTGCTGCTCGACATCAAACAGATCAATGACGAGAAACACATTCCGCTGACCCACGTCAGCAACAGATACACCCTGGAGTTTGCCCGCTATCTGGCAGCCAAAGGCAAGACCATGTGGATCCGCTACGTGGTGGTACCGACCTGGAGCGACGACGACGAGAGCGCCGAAGGGCTGGGCCAGTTTATCGCCGAACTGGGCGATAGCGTGGAGAAGGTGGAGCTGCTCCCCTACCATGAGCTCGGCAAACACAAGTGGGACGTACTGGGCGACCCGTACGAGCTGAGCGGGATCAAACCCCCCAGCAAGGAGACCATGGAACGGGTCAAGGGCATCCTCGGCAAGTACCACAACAACGTCAAATATTGATGGTAAAAGCAGGCTGATTCGTCAGCCTGCTCTGCTATGGGGCGGTCGGGAAGGCCGCCCGGACTCTACTGCATGAATGGACGACAAGATGAGTGAAGGACAACTCGCCGCCCTCCTGATCTGGCTGGTACTGCTGGCCTTCAGCCTGCGCCGCTCTCTGTGGCAAACCCTCCATGACAACCCCCTCTATCAGCACCTGTTGCTGGGTAGTGCCATCGCGCTGGTGCCGCTCTGGTATCTAAGGGCCGGTCTGCATGAGGGGCTGGAGGTCCATTTTCTCGGGCTCACCTCCCTCACCCTGCTGCTTGGCTGGCGGCTGGCACTGCTCGCCCCTTGCCTGACCCTGCTGGTGCTCGGTTACTTCGGCGTCACCAATCTGGCCGATTTTGGCTGGCAAGCGCTGGTTGGCATCGCCCTGCCGGTGGCCACCAGCTGGCTGCTGTTTCTGGCCAGCTGGGCCTGGCTGCCGCGCCATCTCTTTGTCTATATCTTCGTTGCCGCCTTTCTCGGCGGCGCCATCACCATCTCGGTCAAGGTGGCCGCCAGCGCGTTGCTGATGGGGCTAAGTGACAGCTACCCCTGGCACACCATCACGGCAGATTACCTCTCCATCTGGCCACTGCTGCTGTTCCCCGAAGCCATGCTCAACGGCATGGCGATGACGGTGCTGGCCATCTACCGCCCTCACTGGGTCAATACCTTCTTCGACCGCACCTATCTGGGCAAGTAGCTCCCTCTTTCCTGATCTGCGCCCATAAAAAAGGAGAGGCCATCGCCTCTCCTTTTGGTATTCAACATGGTGCCAAATCCCAGCTTAGTGCAGCTTCAGGGTCGGGCGCAGTACCCGGTTGATGCGACCCACCAGCATGATGAGGCCGGTCTTGACGTAGCCGTGCAGGGCGATCTGATGCATCCGGTAGAGAGAGATGTAAACCAGACGGGCGATGTAACCTTCCACCATCATGGAGCCGCGCATCAGGTTGCCCATCAGGCTGCCCACGGTGGAGAAGCGGCTGAGGGAGACCAGCGAACCGTGGTCGTGGTAGAGGTAGGGCTTCATCTCGCCGCCGTTCATCTTGGCCAGGATGTTCTTGAACGCCTGGCTGGCCATCTGGTGGGCAGACTGGGCGCGCGGCGGCACGAACTTGCCATCCGGCTGCGGGCAGGCGGCGCAGTCACCGATAACGAAGATGTTCTCATCACGGGTAGTCTGCAGGGTCTCTTTCACCACCAGCTGGTTGATGCGGTTGGTCTCAAGACCAGCGATATCCTTCATAAAGTCAGGTGCCTTGATACCGGCAGCCCACACCATCAGGTCAGCTTCAATCAGCTCGCCATCCTTGGTGTGCAGACCATCGCTGGTCGCTTCGGTGATCATGGTGGCGGTACGCACATCCACACCCAGCTTGACCAGCTCCTGATGAGCGGCGCCGCTGATGCGCTCCGGCAGGGCCGGCAGAATACGCGGGCCCGCTTCCACCAAGGTCACCTTCAGGCTGTCGGTGGTGAGGTTCTTGAAGCCGTAGGCGTAGAGCTGCTCGACCGCGTTGTAGAGCTCGGCAGAGAGCTCGACGCCGGTTGCGCCGCCGCCGACGATGGCAATCTTCACCTTGTCGCCCGGCTTATATTCGGTGGCGAACTGCAGGAAGCGGTTCATCATGCTGTTATGGAAACGGTGCGCCTGGGAGGGGCTATCGAGGAAAATACAGTTATCCTTGATGCCTTTGGTGTTGAAGTCGTTGGAGACAGAACCGATGGCCATCACCAGATAGTCGTAGGGCAGCTCGCGCTCGTTGACCACGATGTCGCCATTGTCGTCGTGGATCGGGGCCAGCACGATGCGTTTATCGTCACGCTTGATGTCGGTCAGGGTGCCGAGCTGGAAGTCGAAACCGTGGTTCTTGGCGTGAGATTGGTAGCTCAGAGCATCGATGCCCGCGTCCATGGAGCCGGTGGCCACTTCGTGCAGCAGGGGTTTCCACAGGTGGGTGCGGTTGCGATCGACCAGAGTGATCTTGGCCTTGTTCTTCTTGCCAAGCTTACGACCCAGACTGGTGGCCAGCTCCAGGCCACCGGCGCCGCCGCCTACAACGACAATATTCATCATGATGATTTTCCTCGGTTCCTCAAAACGAAAGGGAGCCATTGGCTCCCTAAAACGAAATCGGTCGACGTGATGGATCAGGCTTCTTTGAAGGCCTTCATCCGCTGCAGATGATGCGAGATATTTTTGAACTTATGAGTCTCGCGCTCATCCCACACGATGTCGTAATAGTTCTTCAATTCACGTTCAGTGTCCCGATTATCGCGCACTTCATCCTGAACGGAAAGGATACACAGGCAGTTTCCTGAATTTTTCTTACGAAATTCAGTTACACACTTGGTACCGATATCGTCATATTCTTCCGGCCGGTCGATCTTGCCCTGCATGTTCTCTTCCGGATGGAGGTTGGGGTTGAAGATCACCTGGCGAATGCCGCACAGAAAGCCGATCCGCTCGCTCCAGTAGCCACCAAGACCCACGCCGCAGATCAGCGGTTTGGGATCGGTACTCATATCGAGCTGTTTTTTCACTTCCTTGAGCAGATGGCTCATATCATGACGGGGGTGAACCGTGCTGTAGTGCACGAAACGCACATCATCATCAATAAACTGCAACTGCAGCACTTTCTCGTGATTGCCTGGGCTGGTGGCATCAAAGCCATGCAGATAGATGATCATGGATAAGACCTCAGGATCTGTGTCGGTTTTATCGAAACTACCCCAGCGGCGGCCCCGTGCGCCACCAAAACATCCAACTTTCTTGCTTTGGATCACGCCCCCGCCCCCGATTGCGCCCCGCGGCCCGCGAGCGCCGTCACATGCAGAGGGGCGCATTGCGAGCAACGCTCTGGTGCCTGGCTATCAAAGTGAGATCGCCAGACCAATAATGATAAACCCCTTACCAATCTGAGATGCCCTCACCTCCTTCCCCTGCCAGCAGCCGGGCACTTATCTGGCCGGTATGTGACTCATCCCGCAAAAACAAGGCGTTATCGCCAAACGTTTTCTCTCGTGAGTGGCGTTGTGCATGTTTTGTGCACTGACCCGTGCTGCACCGGATCCCTCTCACTACTGCCGAGGGATCTGGCACCTCTGTCAATACACGAGATCAATGACCGGGAAAGCTGCGGCTTTCACTATCTTGCCTGTAGCAGTTGCGCGGGCTTCAAGGAGTGATCTGTTCATGAACGAGACCAATCCCCCCTCCCCCCGACCGGGTGCGCGCAAGCGCCCGGTGGATGAAGTGGAGCGCATGCTCCCCATGGGCCAACTATTTACCCTGGGCCTGCAACATGTGCTGGTGATGTACGCCGGCGCCGTGGCGGTGCCATTGGTGATTGGCGGCAGTCTGGGGCTGCCCAAGGATCAAATCTCCTACCTTATCAGTTCGGACCTCTTCTGTTGCGGCATCGTCACCCTGCTGCAATGTGTCGGGATTGGCCGCTTTGCCGGGATCCGGCTCCCGGTCATCATGTCGGTCACCTTTGCCGCCGTGATGCCCATGCTGGCCATCGGAGCCAACCCGGATCTGGGGCTGACAGGCATCTTCGGCGCCACCATCGCCGCCGGTATCATCTCGACCCTGCTGGTGCCGCTGATAGGTCGGCTGATGCCGCTCTTCCCCACCGTAGTGACCGGGGTGGTTATCACCTCCATCGGGATCAGCATCATGCAGGTGGGGATCGACTGGATGGCAGGGGGGAAGGGCAATCCGGAATATGGCAGCCTGCGCTATATCGGCACCAGCTTTCTGGTGCTCGTCTTTATCCTGCTGGTGACCCGCTTCACCAAGGGCTTTTTCAGCAATATCTCGGTGCTGCTCGGGATCATCTTCGGTTTCGTGGTGGCCATCGCCATGGGCGAAGTAAGCCTCGATGGCCTCGGCGAGGCAGCCTGGTTTGCCCCCATAGTGCCCTTCGCCTTCGGCTGGCCCACCTTCGATCCCATCTCCATCGCCACCCTGACGGTGATCATGCTCATCACCTTTATCGAGTCGATGGGGATGTTTCTGGCCCTTGGCGACATCGTCGGCCATCCGGCCAGGCGCGGTGATATCGTGCGCGGGCTGCGAGTAGATGGCATCGGCACCATTATTGGTGGGATATTCAACAGCTTCCCCCATACCTCCTTCTCCCAGAATATCGGTCTGGTGAGCGTGACCGGAGTATCGAGTCGCTGGGTCTGTGTGATGTCGGGGGGGATCCTGCTCGCCTTTGGCCTCATCCCCAAGATGTCGGTGCTGGTCGCCTCCATACCGCCCTTCGTGCTGGGGGGCGCCGGTATCGTCATGTTCGGTATGGTGCTGGCCACCGGTATTCGCATCCTGGCGCGCACCGATTACAACAGCAACCGTCACAACCTCTATATCGTCGCCATCAGTCTCGGAATTGGCATGATCCCGACGGTCTCCGGGAATTTTTTCCAACAACTTCCGGCGCAGCTACAACCGCTTTTTCATAGCGGTATTCTGTTGGCCACCATCAGTTCGGTACTGCTCAACCTCTTCTTCAACGGCTATCAGCCTGACCTGACTCACCAGACCCGTCCTCTGTTCGTTGGTCCCATCAAACCGCAACAAGAGCAGGCATAACAAACAGGCCCCCGGACAGCGAGACTGTCCGGGGGCCTGTTGTTCATATCACCGCTGACCCAATCAGGCAGGCAACTGCGCGAAGCGTTCTATCGCCTGCGCTACTTGTGCCAGACTCCCCTGCCAGAAGGCGGCCTCACGGATATCCTGCCCCAGATGCTTGGCAACCAGATCTTCGGCGCTCATCCGGCCGGTATCGCGCAACAAGGCGCGATACGCCTCAGCGACCCCCTCTTCCCCCGCCGCCTTGCGGCTCATCAACTGCTGATAGACCCCGAGGCTGAACAGATAACCGAACAGATAGGGGTAGTTGTAAAAGCCAAACCCGGCGATGGAGAAGTGCGCCTTTGCCGCCCAGAACATGGGGTGATAGCGGGTCAGGCTCCCCTCATACCAACGCCCCCACGCCTCGTCGGTCAACGCCTTGAGCCGCTCTGCCGACACATAACCCTGCGCCCGCTCGGCCACCAAGGCCTGCTCGAAATCGAAGCGAGCCGGGATATTGACCAGGAAGGTGGCCGCGCCGTCGGCCTCGGCCCAGGCGATGACCAGCTGCTCTTCCGGGCTTTGCGCCTGCTCGAACAGGGCGCTGCGCACCAGAGTTTCGGCGAAGATGGAGGCGGTCTCCGCCAGCGTCATGGGGTAGCTGCGCTGACTCATCGGCAGATCGCGGATCACCCAGTTGTGCCAGGCGTGACCCAGCTCATGGGCCAGCGTAATGACATTGTCCATGGTGCCGGCATAGGTAACGAAGACCCGCGGTTCGACCGGTTCGGCAAACTTGGTGCAGTAGGCGCCGGTGCGGCGATTTGGCGTGGGCGCAGCATCAATCCACCCCTTCTCGGCCATCATGCGGGCAAATGCCCCCATCTCGGGATCGAAACGGCTAAAGGCATCGGCAATCAACTCGATCGCCTCATCAAAAGGAATGTCGCGGCTGCTGGAAGCAGGCGGCGGCGCAAAGAGATCCTCCGGCCCCAGATCGTCGAGACCAAGGCGCTCGGCCATCAGCTCCAGCGCCCGCTGGCCTAACCCACGGGCTCGCCAGGTTTCGCTCATCAGGGCATCGAGGGTGGCACGCTCGATATGGCTCTGGTGGCAGGAGAGATCCAGCGCATCGAGCACACGGGTTTTGCCGCGCTGACGGGCCAGCTCCAGCCGCCAGCCGTTGAGGGCATTGAGGATAGCGGCAACCGTCTCCTGCTCACCTTCCCAACCGGCGCTGATGGCATCGAACGCCTCAAGGCGCAGGGCACGCACCGGACTGGAGAGCAGATTGCTCGCCTCGGCCAGCCCCATCTCGCGGCCATCAATGATCAAGCGGATCTTGCCCACCAGATCGTTGTAGAGGTTGCCCCAGGCGTGCAGGCCATCGGTGCCCAGACCGATCACCAGTTGCTCCGCCTCCACCGGCAAGCGCTGATCCTGCAAACGACGCTCGTGGCGCAGGCGGTACGCCTCTTCACCGAGCAGCGGATCCGCCATCAGCGCGGCGAATTCCTCTTCCGGCAACGCCAGCATCAGATCTTCCACCGGCGCGAGCGTCTTGAACAGATCGGCATTAAGGGCGCGGGCACGGGACGCCAGCTGTTTGGCCTGCGGATCCCGCGCATCCTGACTGCCGCGGCACGCGGCCAGAATGGCGACGTTCCAGCCGATATGGCGAATATCACGGGCGCGCAGCCGCACTTCCCGCAAGAAATCCAGCAGCGCAGCGTCATCGTCGCGCACCCCGTCCAGACCTGCCATATAGCTGGCCAGCTCTTCCAGCGCGTGGCGGGCGGCGTGCTTGTCCGCTTCCAGCTCAGGGCTGTCGAGGCCCGGGTAGATATGGTCGTTATTCCACTGTTGTTGATACATAACTTCTCGCAAAGGCCTTTATCGGGAGGCGCAACAGACCTGCGGGCAGCAAGTCCGAAACCGGGCAACCCGAGGGCCAAAAAATGAAGAGAGGAAAAAAGAGAACATGGCCCGCAAGCTCGCTTATCCCTTGGCCGGGGCAAGACGGCTCACCAGCGTCATCACGGCAACCAGCAGCAGACCCGCTACCACACCGGCCACGGCGTTGAGCAGCGTCGGCGTCACCGCCGCCAGTACGGCCCCTACTGTGGGCAGGGTGGCGACAACAGCGGCTGCGCCTTCAATCAGGTGATGAGCAAAGGGCCAGCCATGCACCAGAATGCCGCCGCCCACCATAAACATGGCGATGGTGCCGACCAGTGCCAGCAGGCGCATCAGACGAGGAGCCGTCACCAACAGTCCCTGCCCCACCGCGCGGCGCAGGGCGCTGCCATCGGGCTTTTGCAGCAGATGCAGACCGATGTCATCGAGCTTGACGATCAGCCCCACCAACCCGTAGACCCCGATGGTCATCAGCAGGGCGATGCCAGCGACCACCGAGAGCTGCAGCGCGAGGCTTGCTCCCTGTACCGTGCCAAGGGCGATGACGATGATCTCGGCTGAGAGAATAAAATCGGTGCGAATCGCCCCTTTTACCTTCTGCTGCTCGAAGGCCACCAGATCATCGGGAATAGGAGCTGTGTGTGCCTCACCCTCACTCGCTTCATGGGGCAGGAACTTGTGGGCCAGCTTCTCGGCCCCCTCAAAGCAGAGATAGGCGCCCCCCAGCATCAAAAGCGGCGTGATAAGCCAGGGCACCAGGGCACTGATGGCGATGGCGGCGGGCACCAGAATCAGCTTGTTGCGAAATGAACCCTTGGCCACCGCCCACACCACCGGCAGCTCCCGCTCGGCACGCACCCCGGAAACCTGCTCCGCGTTGAGGGCGAGATCATCCCCCAACACCCCGGCAGTCTTCTTCGCCGCCATCTTGGTCATCAGCGCTACGTCATCAAGCACGCTGGCGATATCATCGAGCAGGGCCAACAAACTCGTTCCGGCCATATCAAAGATTCCTTATATCTGTGAGAACAACCCCGGGAGAGAGGTGTACGTCCCTATAACCACTAGGGTCAACAGGACCACCTCATGGCGATCGCAGGCCATCATCGGTCGCGCCAAGAATCCGGCGCTCACCATCGGGGGTTACGTCTTTAGGGCAAAAGATGGCACAGTGTAACGAGAAGCCGCCGTTTCGGCAGCACCCCTGAGCCATTTGTTCCTGGTTCCCTCTGAATCACCTCAAGGAGTTCCCATGCAACCCTGGCAACCTCTGCTCGATTTCTGGTTTGGCGACGAAGCCGATGATGTCCTGCGGGCCACGCGGCAAGCCCCCCTCTGGTGGGGGAAAAGCAGCGAAACGGATGCCCTGCTGGCCAGCCGCTTTGGCGAGCTGGCAGAGGCCGCAGCCGAGGGCAGCCTCGCCCACTGGGCCGATACTCCCAGCGGTCGGCTGGCGCTGATCCTGCTGCTCGACCAGCTGCCCCGCAATATCCATCGCGGCACGCCTGCGGCCTTTGCCCAGGATCCGCTGGCAAGGGATCTCTGCCTGAAAGGGCTATCCATCGGGGCGGACAAATCCCTCTCGCCACTGGAGCGGGTCTTCTTCTATCTGCCGCTGGAGCATGCCGAATCCCGCGAACAACAAGCCCGAAGTGTGGCCCTGTTCGAGGCACTGGCTGCCGAGCAGGCTGGCACACCGGCGCAGGCGACCTTCGCGGGCTTTGCCGACTTTGCCCGCCGCCATCAGGTGATCATCGAACGCTTTGGCCGCTTCCCCCACCGCAACGACATTCTGGGTCGCACCAGCACACCGGAAGAGGCGGCATTTTTGCAGCAACCGGGCTCAGGCTTCTAAGCAGGTCATATAAAAAATCCCCGCCAGCTGGCGGGGATAGCAGATGGATAACAACCGTCGGCGTTACTGAATGCGGTAGCGGGATATCTGCTGGTGGATGCTCTCGGTGGTGACATTGAGCTCCTCGGCTGCGGCTGAGGTCTCTTCCGCTGTGCTGCTGGTCTGCTGCACGACCTGAGCAATCTGCTCTACCTGATGGGCGATCGACTCGGCGGCCGAGCTTTGCTCGCGGATGGCATTGGTGATCTCGCCCACCTGCTCCATCACCCGGTGCGACGCACTGCGGATCTCGGCAATAATGGTGCCACTCTCTGTCGCCATGGTGACCCCCTGGCTCACCTTCTCCTCCACCAGATGCATGCGGGAGACCGTATTGTTCGACTCCTGCTGGATCGCCTCTACCGTGGCGGAGATCTCCTGAGTGGATTGGGCTGTGCGCTCAGCCAGTTTGCGCACCTCATCCGCCACCACCGCAAAGCCACGGCCGGACTCCCCGGCCCTCGCCGCTTCAATGGCCGCGTTCAAGGCCAGCAAGTTGGTCTGCCCCGCCACATCACGGATCACGTTGACCACACCGCCAATGCGCGAAATGCCCTCACCCAGCGCAATGACCTCGGCCGAGGCCTGCCGGATCGAGTCGGCGATCTCGTTGATGGCATGAACGGTGCGCTCGATGGTCCGGCCTCCCTCGGTCGCCAGTTGCCCCGACTCGTTGGTGATGCGGCTCGTCTCCTGAGTGCGCTGGGAGATATCTGTGATGCTGACCGTCATCTCTTCCACACCGGCGGCGATCAGACTGGTGGCATCATTGGCCTGATTAGCCGAGCTGGCCAGGTGTTGCGCTGCCTGAGAGAGGGATTCGGCAGTGCTCTTGATCTGCAAGCTGCCGACGGAAAATTCGGTAAATGTCTGTTGCAGCGTATCGAGCAGCCGGTTGACCGCATTGAGGGTCAGGCCAATCTCATCCTGCTGTTTCACATCTGCTCTCAGGGTAAAGTTGAGGTCACGCTGGATCCGGGTCAGGGTATCCATGGCGGTGCGAAGGGGATTGGCCACCTGATTGAACAACCAGACAAACAGCCCCATCGTCAGTACGGTGGCACCACCGGCGATAAACAACAGGGTTTGCAGGCTGTTGTCATAATTCTCCTGGCCCTGCTTCTTGAGCGCCAGTCCCAAATCCATATTGAAGTTGACGTGAAGCTCGATTGCCTTGGCAAACTGCTGGAACACTCTGGTGGCTTCTCCCGCCAACATGTCTCGCGCTTCATCGTTCTTGTTTTGTCTGGAGAGCTGCAGAACCTTGTCTATCTCCTGATAATATTGCGCAATAATGCGCTGATCATCGTCGGTCAGGCGCCGGTCTTCGTCATTGGAGAGCATCTCTGCTTTATATTTCTCCAGTTGCGAATTGATCTGTTTGCGATGCTCGGCTATATCGGCTTCTATCTGCTGCATCTTGCCATCATCGGTATTGAGAATATGGCTTTGAACCCGGGAGTGCAGCTCATAAAATGCAGCCTGCACCTCCTTGATCAGCGCAATACTGGGCACCGTATTGTCCGTCACATAGCTCAAGTCTCGATTGCCAGCCCCAAGGCGGTTGATACTGAACCAGCTGAGGAAAACAAGCGCCAGCATAACCAGCAGCGCTATCAGTTGAAGCCGACGAGCAATGTTCATAACCGTACACTCCAGATGAAAA
The DNA here is from genome assembly GCF_041402305.1 of Aeromonas sp. S12(2024). NCBI lineage: Bacteria > Pseudomonadati > Pseudomonadota > Gammaproteobacteria > Aeromonadales > Aeromonadaceae > Aeromonas > Aeromonas sp. S12(2024). The sequence continues at coordinate 19,897 of NZ_JBGLRB010000024.1, read as the reverse complement.
CTATCTAGCAGTGTAGACGAGCCATAAACAACAACGGCCCGCATTGGCGGGCCGTTGTTGTTTATTTTTCATAGCGTTGTGATCAGGCCTTGGCTGGCTCACTCTCACCCAGCGCGACAGTTTCACCCAGACTGTCTTCGGTCTTGGCAACCACGCTGGCGGCGATGGCGTTGCCCAGCACGTTGGTGGCAGAGCGGCCCATGTCGAGGAAGTGGTCGATCCCCAGCAGCAGCAGGATGCCCGCTTCCGGAATATGGAACTGGTTCAGGGTGGCGGCAATAACAACCAGAGAGGCACGCGGTACCCCGGCCATCCCCTTGGAAGTGACCATCAACAGCAGCAGCATGGTGATCTGCTGGGCCATGGAGAGCTCGATGCCATACGCCTGGGCGATGAACATCACCGCGAAGGTGCAGTACATCATGGAGCCGTCGAGGTTGAAGGAGTACCCCATCGGCAGCACGAAGCTGGCGATGCGCTTGTCACAACCGAACTTCTCCAGACGATCCAGGGTCTTCGGATAGGCCGCTTCGGAGCTGGCGGTCGAGAAGGCGAGCAGGATGGGTTCGCGGATCATCGCCAGCAGCTTGATGACACGGCCACGCAGGAAGACGCTGCCCATGGCGATCAGCAGCAGCCAGAGGCAGGCCAGCGCGATATAGAACTGGGCCATAAAGCTGCCGTAGGTAACCAGAATACCCAGCCCCTCTTTGGCCACCATGGCGGCGATGGCGCCAAACACCGCGAACGGCGCAAAGTTCATCACATAACCGGTCACTTTCAGCATGATCTCGGCAGCACTGGCCATCAGCACCACTACCGGCTTGGCCAGATCGCCGAGCGCGGCGGCAGCCAGACCGAAGAAGAGGGAGAAGACCACGATCTGCAGGATCTCGTTGGTGGCCATCGCCTCGACCACGCTCTTGGGGATGGCGTGGGTCACAAAATCTTTCAGGGTAATGGCACCTGCAGCAATGCCCGAGCTGGCGGTGTCATTAGGCAGGGAGAGTGAAAGACCCACACCCGGCTGCATCAGGGTCACCATCACCAGACCCAGGCTCAGGGACATCAGAGAGGCCAGCATGAACCAGCCGAGGGTCTTGGCACCGATACGCCCCACGGTGCGGGTGTCGCCCATCTTGGCGATACCGACCACCAGGGTAGTGAAGACCAGGGGAGCGATGATCATCTTGATCAGGCGCAGGAAGATATCGGTCAGGATCGTGATGTTATTGGCGAAATCCGCAGCCTGATCTGCGGCAAACATCCGATAGCCCTGGCCGGTGAGGATGCCAAACATCATGGAGATGAGGATGGCGACCGTCAGTTTATTCATTTTCATGGGGGAGTCCCGGTTTTGATTGGTGCAAGCCGTAAACAGTGGCGTGGGAGCCACTACAGTCCGTTTTTGTGATCCGAGCCGTTGATTCCTGGCGGCTGGTATGCTGGGAGAATGCCTAAAAGCAGGGGGTAAATCTAGAGGCTTTATCCAGAATTTTATCCTGCCATTAGGTGTATGTGATATGGATCTTGCAAACCACCAATATTAATCACTGTTTATTTTGATTTCGGCGAGATATTTCGCATCCAGAGTTCGCTCATCGAGTGCCCGTGGCAACATGCGAAAAGTGAGCAGCGCCGAGATGGTATGCTGCACCTGCATCTGGGCCATAAAGAGATCCGGCTCATCCTCGTCAAAGCCGAAGATCGGCCGTGATGTGGTCACCCTGACGGCATCGCGGTTAATGGTCAGCTCATCGACCTTGAGCCAGGAGTAACCCTCTGCCAGTGCCAGCTCCCCTGCCCGCTTGAGCACATATTTGCGGGCGGTCTCCCTGTCCACCAGATCGTTGCCGACAAACTCCAACTGCCACTTGTCCGGGCCAAGCCGGGTCTGGGAGAAACCGGTCTGGCCATTCCAGAACGACTTTTCACTCTCATAAGGGGTGGCGCAGCCCACCAGAAGCAGGGTGAGCATCAGCAGACAACAGGGTTTAGATACGGATGCAGACACGAGAGGCCTCGCCAGGCAAATGAGCAACAGAGTCGTTACTACACCATAAAGCGCGGTGGCTGCACAATCGACTCACGTCAACATCGACCGGCACGCATCACCACTGGCTTCGCGCCTGTGCGGCAAATCGCAGGCAAAAGAAAAGGCCTTGTCGTTTGACAAGGCCTTTACCGGGGAATTTGGTCGGTGTGAGAGGATTCGAACCTCCGACCCTCTACACCCCATGCAGATGCGCTACCTGGCTGCGCTACACACCGACGGAGTCAGCTCGGCTGACGGGGGCAGAGTTTATGGAGATGACCCTGCCCTGTCAACAGGGAAACGCCGCCAATTCCTAAGCCACGGTGCGTTCGCCTGCTTTGCGAACAATCAGCGGTTAAACGTCAGCCGCTTGCCCAGGATCTGGTCAGTCACCTGCCCGTTTTGCCAGGCGATCTGGCCGTTCACCAGCGTCATCTCCACCGTGCTGTGGAAGCGGTAGCCGTTGAAGGGCGACCAGCCACAGTGGTAGAGGATGTTGTCATCGTTGACCACATAGGGCTTGCCCAGATCCAGCAGCACCAGATCGGCGAAGTAGCCCTCGCGGATATAACCGCGATCCTGCACCTGGAAGCGCTCGGCTACCGCATGGGAGGTCTTCTTGACGATAGTCTCCAGGGTAAACACGCCGTTGTGGTAGAGCTCCAGCAGCGCCTGCAAAGAGTGCTGCACCAACGGCACACCGGACGGCGCCTTGAAGTAGCTGTTCTGCTTCTCTTCCCAGGTGTGGGGCGCGTGGTCGGTGGCGATGATGTCGAGCACGTCGTTGCGTACCGCATCCAGCAGTGCCTGCTGGTCGGCGGCACTCTTCACCGCAGGGTTGCACTTGATCAGGCTGCCCTGGGTCTCGTAATCGGCATCATTGAAGAAGAGGTGATGCACACACACCTCGGCGGTGATGTTCTTGTCTTTCAATTCGCTCAGGTCGTGGCTGGCGGTAAACAGCGACAGCTCCTTGGCCGAGGTCAGATGCAGCACGTGCAGCTTGGCACCGTATTTTTTCGCCAGCGCCACCGCCATGCTGGAGGATTTGTAGCACGCCTCGTCACTGCGAATGCGGCCGTGCTCGCCCATCGGCACATTCTCGCCCCACTTGGCCCGTGCCGCCTCTTCCGCCTTGGCGATGGTCGGGGTGTCTTCGCAGTGGGTCACGATCATCACCGGACTTTCGCGGAAGATGGCCGCCAGGGTCTCCTGATTGTCCACCAGCATGTTGCCGGTCGAGGAGCCCATAAACACCTTGACCCCGCAGGACTGCTTGGGGTCGAGACGCTTGATCTCTGCAAGGTTGTCGTTGGTGGCACCGAGATAGAAGCTGTAGTTGGCGACGGAGGAGTTGGCGGCGATCTGGTATTTGGCTTCGAGGGCGTCGAGGGTGGTGGTCTGGGGATTGACGTTGGGCATTTCCATGAAACTGGTGGTGCCACCGGCGACGGCGGCGCGGGATTCGCTGGCGATAGTCCCCTTGTGGGTCAATCCCGGCTCCCGGAAGTGGACCTGATCATCGATCATTCCGGGGATGAGATGGCGACCTGCGGCATCGATCACCAGCGCATCGGGCGCCTCGATATCCGGGGCGATGCGGGCAATCCGTTCCCCCTCGATCAACACATCGGAGGCATAGATGCGGCCTTCGTTGACCAGGGTGGCATTTTTGATAAGCAGTTTGTTCATGGGGGGTTCCAGTTCCTTTGCCGATAATCGCGGGTCATAATAGCGCAAAACTGCCCTTTCTCTGTAGCAAGGCCTGACTGATGAAGTTATTTGTAAGAGATTTGACCGTGATCGACTCCAGCTACCTCTGCGAACGCCGCGGCATGGTGGGCGAGAGCTGGCTGGTAGATATCGAAATGAGCGGTGAGCTCAACGAAATGAGCATGCTGCTGGACTTTGGCCGGGTAAAGAAGCTGATCAAGTCGATCATCGATGAAGAGGTGGACCACAAGCTGCTGGTGCCGACCGAGTGCCCGCTGATCCACGTCGAGACACTGGATGGTGACGAAAGCACAGTGGATCTGCTGCGCCCGGGTCGCTCCATCCATCTGCGCTGCCCATCCCAGGGCTTTGCCTTTATCCCGGCCCCGCAAGTTGATAAAGAGTCGGTGACCCGCTACCTGCTGGCGGTACTGGCCAAACGGCTGCCGGGCAATATCAAGGATCTCTCCCTGACCCTGCGTCAGGAGGCGATCACCGGCGCCTTCTACCACTACAGCCACGGCCTGAAAAAGCACGATGGCAACTGCCAGCGCATCGCCCACGGCCACCGCTCTCCCATCGAGATCCACGTCGATGGCGAGCGCGACCAGGAGCTTGAGCTCAACTGGGCCGAGCGCTGGGGCGATATCTACCTCGGCACCGAGGAGGACAAGGTGGCGCTGACCGAGCTCGCTTTGAGCCCTCGCGCCAATGCCCAGCTTGGCGAGCATCACATCGGCTTCAAATATGTGGCGCCGCAAGGGCTGTTCCAGCTGGCCATCCCCACCGCCGAGGTGGAGATGATCGACACTGACACCACGGTTGAGCTGCTGGCCTGCTATATCGCCCGCGAAGTGAAGAAGATGGTGGGCGACAAGTTCGTCAAGATTGTCGCTTATGAAGGGGTCGGCAAGGGCGCCATCGCCTACGCGTAATTCCTACGTTGACTACCGCAATAACAAGGCCCCGCATCTGCGGGGCCTTGTTATTTCAACTCTCGACCATCAGGCGCTGAGGCGGAAGCGCTTGACCAGGCTCTCCTGCTGCTCGGCAAGGGAGTCCAGCTGCTGGCTGGTCTCGGCTACCCGCTCAATCCCCTGATAGTTGAGATCCGAGATATCGGAGATGCGGTTGAGGTTGGTGGCAATGTCGGCACTGGTGGCCTGCTGCTGCTCGGCGGCAGAGGCGATCTGGCTCGACATGTCGCTGATCAGCACCACAATCCCCTGCACCTCCTCCATGGCGTTGTTGGCGTGAGAGCTCTGATCCACGCAGCTGTCCATCTCGCGAGAGCACTCCTGCATCACGGTCACCGCCTTGGCTACCCCCTGCTGCAGGTTCTCGATCATGGTCTGGATTTCGCTGGTGGACTGGGCGGTGCGGCCCGCCAAACTGCGCACCTCATCCGCCACCACCGCAAATCCGCGCCCCTGCTCGCCGGCCCGCGCCGCTTCGATGGCGGCGTTGAGGGCCAGCAGGTTGGTCTGCTCGGCGATGCCGCGAATGACATCGAGGATGTTGCCAATCTGGCTGCTCATGGCACTCACATCACCAATCACCTTGCCGGTCTGTTGCAGCTTGCCCGCCAGTTGATGAGTGGTGGTGATATTGCCTGCCATCACCTTGCGTCCCATCTCGGAGGCCTTCTCCACATCCTGCACCCGCTCCAGGGTCTGGTTGGCGGCCTGCGCCACCTCACGCACCGAGGCCTCCATCTGGGTCATGGCGGCGGCGACCGAGGCGGTCTCCTGCCGCTGTTTCTCCAGATCCGCCCGCACCGATTCGGTGGTGTGGCGATTGCCGTGGGCGGCATCGTTAAGCTGGGCAGACGCTTGTGAAAGCTGTGCCAGCACCTCCCCCATCTGGGCAATCAGCAGGTTGATCTGGCTGCCCAGCTGACCAAATTCATTCTTGCTCTGAAAACCGATGCGCTGGGTCATGTCGCCCTGGGTCACTTCGGTCAGCACCCGCAGCAACTCCCTGAGCGGACGGCGAATGGCCTTGCCCAGGGTATAAGCCACCAGCATGGCGATCAGGATGGCGACGACGATGCTGGTTCCCTGTGTCAGGGTGCTCTGGCTCTGTGTGGCTTTGGCGTGCTGAATGCTTTGACTCATCAGCTGCTGACTCTGGCCGGTGATCCGCTCAAGCCGGTTCTGGATCTCGACGATGAGGGCGCTCGCCTGCTTGCTCTTCTCCCGCATCTGTTCCTGCTGCTTCATCAGCGCCAGATACTGGGAGAGCACGCCTTCGCTTGCGGTGGTGTCGCGCACGAAGCCGTGAACATAGTGGCCCATGTCGTTCTCGAAGTTCTTCAGCTCCCCCTGCAGATCCTTGATGGTGCTGTTGAACCCCTCAATCTGCATCTTGTTGCGCTTGAGCGCCCCTTCGATGGGGGCCGGAATGGTCTGATTGAGGGCGTCCATGGTGGAGAGTTCGATAGCGGAGAGCTTGGTGGTCAGGGTCTCGGAGAGCATCTTGATAAAGCTGTCGTCGATGGTGACCATCATGTCACCCAGACTCTTCTTGAACTGGGGCAGACTGACCTGAAACTGCCCCTTGGCCAGATTGACCTTGTGCAGTCGGGTGAGCAGCGCCTCGTGTTCGCCGGGCAGGGTATCGGTCAGTTGCAGGTAGCTGTCGACCTGCTGGCTGAGGCTGCTCATCTCCCCTTGCAGTTCGGGGTGGTGGGCCACCTGCTGGCGCAAGACGTCAAGGCTCTTGCCCACCGCGGCTTTCGCCTGTTTCAGTTCGGCCACTTCGGCTGGCAGCTGTTTGGGGTCCTGCTCGGTGAGCACATCCCCCAGCCACTTGTTGGCGCTGAGCAGGGTGATCTGGGTCTGGCTGCTGGCAATCACCAGCGGCATAGACTGCTGGGTAACCTGCTCCAGTGCGTTCCCCAGGGTCTCCTGACTACGAAATGTGAGCAGTGAACTGGCCACCATCACGGCCACCAGGATCGCGAAGCCAAGGTAGACTCGCTGCAAGATGGAGAGATCCGACATTGTTTGTTTCATTATTGTCCCGCTGTATATGCAAAAGTCCCTTGCCTGAGTACCCCGTCCTTTTGATACCCTGCAGACCACCCTGAACAGGCGCTGCAGATGACGTCCCTCTGGCTATCGGTATTTTTAACAATAACTGAAGGGAATGGGACATCAGCTGTGTCAAATGTCGGCTTGTGTCACACTTGGCGTGCTGCTCGCCCCCCTTTCGGGAGCCGCTTGGGGTTCTAGTTCAATTTTCTGTTTCATATAAGGGAGTTAGCCATGGCGCAAGAAACCATTTTCAGCAAAATCATCCGTAAAGAGATCCCCGCCGACATCCTTTATCAAGACGATCTGGTCACCGCATTCCGGGATATCCAGCCCAAGGCCAAAACCCATATTCTGATCATCCCCAATGTGCTGATCCCCACCGTCAATGACGTGGAAGCCGAACATGAACTGGCCCTTGGCCGGATGTTCACCGTGGCCCGCAAACTGGCCGCCGAGGCTGGCATCGCCGAAGATGGCTACCGCCTCATCATGAACTGCAACCGCCACGGCGGGCAGGAGGTCTACCACATCCACATGCATCTGGTCGGTGGCCAGCCGCTGGGGCCGCTGCTCAGCCTGTAATGAATCGCAACGCCTCAACCTGCCGCAGCGCCCTGTTGCTCTGCGGCGCCCTGCTGTTGCTGGGAGGCTGCGCCTCCCGCTGGCAGGATATGTTCGTCTCCTACTCCGATCAGATGGTGCCACTGCGCAACCAGCTGCTGCTGGGCCATGCCGCCGAGGCGCTGCCCGAGGTGCGCGACTCCACCCTGGGGGATGACACCTTTGTGCTGGATCGGCTCGAACAGGGGCGCATTGCCTGGCTCGCCGGTCAGGATGCGGGCAGCAAGCAGGCGTTCACCGCCGCCGACAGCCGCCTTCAGTGGGAAGAGAATCAGGCCGAATACCGGCTGAGCCACGGTCTGGATCAGGTGGGCAGTCTGCTCACCAACGATCAGTCGATGGCCTATCGTACTCCCGATTACGAACGCACCATGCTGCATCACTATCTGGCCCTCAACTATCTGCAACGGGGTGATGCCGATGGCGCCCTAGTAGAGGTGCGCCGGGCCAATCAGGTGCAGGAGCAGGCGCTTAAACGGCGAGCCGATGAGGTGCGCAAGGCGAAGGATGAGAGCGAAGAGGCCGAGGCTGAAGGTGAGATGCGCCAGCTGATGTCGCGCGGCGCACCGGATCTCGACCGGTTGATCGGCAAGGTCAAAAACGGTTTTCAGAACGCCTACACCTTCTATTTTTCCGCCGTGCTCTATGAGGCGGCCGGGGATCTCAACGATGCCTGGGTCGACTATCAGCGCGGCTACCAAATAGCGCCGGACAACCGCAGCCTGCAAGATGCCTTGCTGCGTCTGGCGCGGCTGCGTGGCTCACCGGACGAGATCCGCGAGACCGAGAAAAAGATAGGCCGCAAAGCACCGCCGCTTGCAAAAGATCAAGGCCAACTGGTGGTGCTGTTTGAAGATGGTTTGATCCCGGCGCGGCGCGAACTCTTTCTGCCGCTCCCCATCTCCACCTCCCGCGGCGATTTTCGCACCTTTACCGTCGCCATCCCCTATTACGATAATCGGGCCAGCGACACCGGCCCGCTGACGGTGGAAGTCGGCAAGCGGGCCTGGCAGACCAGCGAGCTGGTCAGGCTGGAAGCGCTGGCCGCCAAAGATCTGCAGGAGCGGCTGCCCGGCATGCTGACCCGCCAGGCGCTGCGACTGGTGGCCAAGGAGCAGATGCGCCGCACCGCCGCCAAAGAGGGGGGCGATGTGGGCAATATTCTGGTGGGGATCTTCAACACCCTCTCGGAGCGGGCTGATACCCGCAGCTGGCTGACGCTGCCAGCTCAGGCATCGAGCTGGCAGGGGATGGTGCCGGCAGGTGACATCAATCTCACCCTGGGCGCAGGGACGGCGCAGCGGCAATTGCCGCTCACCATCCACAAGGGACGCACCACCCTGGTCTGGGTACAGCGCCTCGGCGCCGTTCTGACCACCCGGGTGATGCCGCTCTGAGCAGATGGCGAAGAGAGATGAGCAAGACAATTAACCGGGCAGGCTCACACGCGGCCCCACTCACCCCGATTAAGGAGAGCAAGATGAAAGCATACGGGTTGGCCCTCGGGCTCGCGCTGCTGCTGACCGGCTGCGCCACCAACACCTCAGGCGTGGCGCTCTATGGCCCGGCGGGCGGTGCTCCCACGCTAGAGCAGCATCAAAACGTCAACGTCACCCTGACCGAGCTGAGCCGCCGCCAGCAAAATGGCCTGCTGCAGGTCAATGTGGCCGCCGCCAGCACCCAGCGCGGCGATAACAAGCTGCAATATATCTTCTATTGGTATGATGAGGCCGGTCAGGAGGTCGCCAGCGATGGCCGCGGCTGGACCCCCATCAAGCTGCATGGCTATCAGACCCGCACCCTCTCGGCCCTGGCGCCCAGCCCGGCGGCGCAGGGTTACCGGATTTACGTACGCGAAGTGATTGAGGAATCCTACTGATGAAAATGAATCATGCCCTGCTGATATTGACCTCTGCATTGCTCTTGGGCGGCTGCTCCAGCACTACCGTCAGCTATGGCGATCCCACTGAAACTGAAACCGTCACCGTCGATTACGGCTCAAGCGACCTGCAGGCCATCGCCGACAAGATGGCGGACTCCATGCTCGCCTCCCCTGCCACCAGCGAGATCACCGCAGGCGGTCGTCCGGTGATGTTTATGGACTCTATCCGCAACAAGACCTCCGAGCACATCGATACCGAAGCCATCACCGACACCATCCGCACCAAGTTGCTGCGGGCCGGCAAGTTCCGCTTCGTCGACATGAGCAAGGTGGCCGCCGTCAAGCAGCAGCTCGAATACCAGCAGAGCAGCGGCATGGTGGATCCTGCCTCCATGGTACGTCTGGGCAAGCAGACCGGTGCCCGCTACATGGTCTATGGCAACCTCGCCAGCATCGTCAAAGACAATGGCAAGGTGAAGGATGTCTACTACCAGATGACCATGAACCTGATGGATCTGCAAAACGGCGAACTGCTGTGGGCCGATCAGAAAGAGATCCGCAAACAGGCGAAGAAATCCACCTTTGGCTGGTAACAGGCTCCTGGTGACAGGCAACTGTGATTCGCTACTGGCCAGCCTGCCCGCCCCCTGGCGGGAGGGGCAGCTGGAACCACTCGGGTTAGGCCTGACCAACTGCAACTATCGACTGCGCCTCCCCTCGGGGCGCAGTTACTTTTTGCGTCAGGGCCACCCCGACCCGGTGCGCCTTGGCATCGACCGTCCCACCGAGTGGCAACTTTATCAGGGGGCGATGGGCGAAGGGTTGGCACTGCCCTGCCACTATGGCGATCCCGCCAGCGGTCTGATGCTGCTCGAATGGTGCGATGAGCCAAACTGGGTACACGCGGCGCCACCGGAAGCCGATCAGCCCCGTCTGCTGGCTGAGGTGCTGCGCAAGCTCCATCGCCTGCCGCTGCCTGCGGTGGTGATGGCGGTGCGAGCCCACGCCGCAGGCTATCGCGCCCGACTGGCCCACATTCCCTCCTGGCTGCCCGCCCTGGAGCGGGGCTTGCTCGCCAGCAGTGAGCCAAATGATTGCTGGCGCCCTTGCCACCATGATCTCAATCCGGCTAACTTGTTGGGAAGCAAACCCTGGGTCATCGACTGGGAGTATGGCGCGGCAGGTCACCCCGGCTTTGAGCTCGCCAGCATCCAGCGCACCCATGAGTGGCCCGCCGAGCGGCGTGACGAGCTGGAAGCACACTATCTGCAGGCCGTGCCGCGCCACCAGTGGCCCGATTTTCAGAGCGAGGCATTTTTACCCTGGGTCGACTATATCGGCCTGCTCTGGGCCCTGCTGATGGCAGAGCAACAGCCCTCACTCGACTATGACACCCTGATCGCCATCAACCGGCAACGACTGGAGTAACAGATGATAAACAAGGTGCGCTGGCACAAGCCGAAAACCTGGGGTCTGCTGCTGATCGGCCTGCTGCTGACCGGCTGCTCCACCCGGGTGATCTACTACTGGCTCGATACCGCCATCATCTGGCAGCTGGATGACTACTTTGCCCTCTCCTATTCGCAGAAGGATCTGCTCAGCCGCGAAGTGAAGGGGCTGATGGCCTGGCACCGCCAGCACGAGCTGCCGCGCTACGCCAAGGATCTCGATGCACTGGCCAAGGCGGTGGCCAGCCCCATGACGCCGGAGCAGATCTCGACCAATCTCGATGCGGTGCAGCAGAGCCTGACCCGCACGCTGGAAAACACTATCCCCCGCGCGGTCAGGCTGGCGCGCACCCTGACCGACGAGCAGGTGGCCCGCTTTATGACCGATCGGGTCAAGCGGCAACAGGAACGACAAAAGGACTTTGCCACTGAGCCCAAAGAGCAGATGCTGGCGGAGTTTCGCGACAAGATGAACAAGCGGCTCGAGTTCTGGATTGGCGAGGTGAAACCGGCACAGGCGCCACTGGTGGCCCAGTGGGCCGAATGGCAATACGAGCTGATGCCCCCCTGGCTCGAGTTTCAGGAGTCCTGGACCCAGGAGCTGGACAGGCTGATGAAGCAGCGCCAGAGTCCCGACTTTACCCGCGAGCTGACTGACCTGCTGGCCGAGGGGGATGGGCTGATGGATGGCCGCTTTACCGGCTATACCGAGCAGTCACGCCAGCGTACCGTCAACTGGCTGAGCGCCATGAGCCAGTCGCTGGATATCTCCCAGCGGGCCCATCTCTACTCCCTGCTCAAGGGGTATGCCCGCGACTTCAAGCAGATGAGCGGCAGCTGACGAGCGGCACCGAATGGTGCCATGTGCCCGGGGCAACCTTGTTCAAACCGGGCGCGTGTGGTAGTTTGCCCTTTCTATTTATCGGGAATTAACTTTTGCGCCTTATCGACAAAGTAAAACTGGTGCTGGTAACTCTGGTTATCGCCCTCACCCTGCTTTGTTCCATCGCCCGAATGGAAGGCCCGCTGCTACCCGCATCTCCCCAGAGTGAACAGCAGCAGACTCAGGTGTTCAATCAGCTTAGCGACAGCGATGATGGCATCATCAAGTTTGTCGGCAGCCATCAGAATCACCTGCTGCGTCTCGAACAATCCCTGCGCAGTGACAACCAGCCCAAGAGTGTGGTCTACGAGCTGATCCAGAGCTGGTCGGCCCAGGCCATCCTGCTGTTGCTGCTCGGCTGGCTGATGCTGGCACCCGAGCTCTATCACAAACAGAGTTTTCGCGAGCGCTTTGGCGCGATCCACCGGCGCCATCTACAGCGCCAACATCTGCAATATCGCTTCACCCAGAGCTATCTGAGCGCCTGACCCCGGAGGGGCTGGCACATCAACTGTTTGCTCATCTCCTCTTCCTGACGGATCCGGCGGCTGCCTGATCCGCATTTGATGCATCCCATTTTTTGCGCCTTGCCGAGCCTTGTTGCTATCGGCCCGGGCACCATTCTCCTGACAGAGGCTTGTTTGCCATGAGAAAGAGCAATCGCACCGTTCTCAACCGCATGAGCAAGTGGCAGTACGCACTGCTGCTGTTGATGCTGTTGACCTTTACCTTTTACTCCCTGCCCACCTTTTTCGGTGAGCAGCCCTCCCTCGGCCTGCACGGACAGCAGCGCCTGACGGCTCAGCAGCAGATGTTGCTGAGCGACAAACACCTGACCCCGATCAAGGTCATTGAGCAACCTGAGCGGGTCGAGCTGGTCTTTGCCAGTCAGGGCGATCAGCAGCGCGCCAAGCAGTTGCTGGAGCTGCAAGGGGTCGACAGTGCCGCCCTGACCCTGGAGTTTCACTCCAACGCGCCGGCCTGGATCACCCGCCTCGGCGCCGACCCCATCAAGCTGGGGCTCGACCTGCGTGGCGGCTCCCAGCTGCTGATCGGGGTGGACGTGGACTTTGTCATCGACAATCAGACCAAGAATCTGGTGGATACCCTGCGCACCCGCTTCCGTGAAGCCAATCTGCGCGGCGCCAGCGTCACACGCAGCGCACAGGGCGCCGTAGCCGTCACCCTGCCGGAGGTCGCCGAACAGGAGAGCTGGCTCGCCATCATCAAGGAGAGTGCCGGTACCCGTCAGGATCAGTGGAAGCTGACCCGCTCCGGTAATGATCTGAAACTGGTGCTGAGCGATGCTGAGCGTACCCTGCTGGTCAACAACACCGTGACCCAGAACCTGTCGATCCTGAAAAAACGGATCAACGAGCTCGGCATCGTCGAGGCATCGGTGGTGCGTCAGGGCCAAGATGGCATCCGTATCGAACTGCCCGGGGTACATAACCCCAAGCAGGCGAAAGAGGTGATCGGCGCCACCGCCTCGCTGGCCTTCTACGAGGCCAAAGCCGACAGCCACTTCTATATCGCCGATCGCAACGGCCAGGCCGTCGGCATGGCGCGCAAGCCGGTACTCACCGGCGAGCACATCGTCGATGCCCGCGCCAACATGGGCGAGATGGGTCAACCCCAGGTCAATATCGTGCTCGACACCCTGGGCGGCAGCAAGATGAACCAGTTCAGCCGCCAGCATGTGGGCAAGCCGATGGCGACCGTCTTCACCGAGTACAAAACCAACGCCCAGGGCAAACTGCGCGCCCAGAGCGAGGTGATCAACGTCGCCACCATCCAGACTGCCCTTGGCAACCAGTTCCGCATCACCGGCATTGGCAGTCTGCCGGAAGCTCAGGAGCTGGCCATGCTGCTGCGTGCCGGCGCCCTCACCGCCCCTCTCAAGATCCTGGAAGAACGCAGTATTGGCCCGACGCTGGGGATGCAGAATATCGAGGCGGGCTTCACCGCGCTGGCCTTCGGTATGGCGGGCATGATGCTGTTTATGATGGCCTGGTATCGCAAGTTCGGCTGGGTTGCCATCACGGCGCTGGTCGCCAACCTGTTGATGCAGGTCGGCATGCTGGCAGTGCTGCCGGGCGCCGTGCTGACCCTGCCGGGGATCGCCGGTCTGGTACTGACGGTGGGCATGGCGGTGGATACCCATGTGCTGATCTTCGAGCGGATCAGGGACCGGCTGCGAGAAGGGGGCTCACTGGCCAACGCCATCGACTTTGGCTATCGCTCCGCCTTCCACACCATTTTCGATGCCAACATCACTACGCTCATCTGCGCCGTGGTGCTCTACTCCATCGGCTCCGGGCCGCTGCAGGGCTTCTCCATCACCCTCATTCTGGGTCTGCTCTCCAGCATGATCACCGGGATCTGGGGGACACGCGCCATCATCAACCCCCTATGGGGACGCAGCAGCGAGCGCACGCTGAAGGTGTAACGGGACAGCAGTCCCTCTGATGAGCGGCTTTGGCTGCGCCATCGGCCATGGATATGGCCGGAGTGGCCAAAGCAGAACACTATTTCCCGGCGTGTCGCGACACGTCGTGATGGGCCAACAGCCTGAGGCTGGCGGGCCAAGGAGAGAATTATGTTGAGAATGATCGTTGCCATGGGGCTGACCCGTTGGCGCTATATCGGCCTGTGGGCTTCCATCCTGCTGACCGTGGCCAGCGCCGCCATCTTGCTGGTGAACGGCCTGATACTGGGGCTCGATTTTACCGGCGGGATCCTGCTGGAGTTTCATATCCAGACCCTGAAAGAGGCCCATGAGCTCAATGCCATGCTGGTCTCCCCGCTGGCGGGAGCCGTTGAGCTGAGCTCGGCCGGTATTCCCGGCGAGTGGCTGATCAAGCTGCCCCCCCACGAACTGCCCTGGCCCGCGGCGGATCTCGCCACCATGCTGACCCAGCAGTTGGGGATGCCGGTCGAGTTGCTGCGCACCACCATCGTCGGCCCTCAGGTGGGTGCCGAACTGTTCCAGCAGGGTATGCTGGCCGTGCTGGTCGCTTCGCTGGCGATGTCGGCCTATCTGGCGTTTCGCTTCGAGTGGCGTCAGGCCATCGGCATCCTGCTCTCGGTGGTCCATGACGCCATCGTGGCGCTGGGGCTGCTGTCACTCTTTCAGATCGAATTCGATCTGAACATCATCGCCGGCTTGATGGCGGTGATCGGCTACTCCCTCAACGACAGCATCGTCATCTCGGACAGGTTGCGGGATCTGCTGAGCTCGCGTACCCAGATGGGCATCCACGAATGCTCCGATGTGGCCATCAAGGCGACCTTCAGTCGCACCATGATCACTTCGGGCACCACCCTGTTTACCGTGGGCGCTCTGTTGCTGTTTGGCGGTGACGCCCTCTACGGCTTCTCCTTCACCCTGTTTGCCGGGATCCTGGTGGGCACCGTCTCCTCCATCACCGTCGCCTCGACCGTGCAGGAGCTGCTGGGCCTCACCCCGCAGGCCTACCAGAAGAAGAGCGAGGAGCCACTGGCCAACGCAGCCTGAACCTTGTTAACCAGGCCCGGCTCACCGGGCCTCAACAAACCGGGCTCCTGCCAACCATTGGCAGGGGCTTTTTCCCATTCCTCCTCTCGGTCTCTCACCGCCCCTTTTGTTGCTCGGCTCGCCTCAATTGACAACTGACCATATTGAAAGCGATGACGGATCAACCCGTCATTTTTAATAACAAAAAGGTCATTTTATTACGTCGGAAACCATAAAATGTGACTGAAAGCACTTTCTTGAGGGCTCAAAGGAGGCAACATTGTAGTGATTTATCTACAAAGGGATATGAGATGTTGTTACAACCTGCCAATACAGCAAAATCCAGACAGTTGCTGAACGAGACCATGGCTTTGGTACTCGCAGGAGGGCGGGGTAGTCGCCTCAAACAGTTAACCGACAACCGTGCAAAACCTGCCGTTCATTTCGGCGGCAAATTCCGCATCATCGATTTCGTGCTCTCCAACTGCATCAACTCCGGCATCCGTCGGGTCGGTGTCGTGACCCAGTACAAATCCCACAGCCTGTTGCGCCATCTCCAATCGGGCTGGTCTTTCCTGCGCTACCAGATGAACGAGTTTATCGATCTGCTCCCTGCCCAGCAGCGGGTGGATGAGGTGAACTGGTATCGGGGTACCGCAGATGCGGTCTACCAGAATCTGGATATCATCCGCGATCACGTCCCCAAATATGTGGTGGTGCTGGCAGGCGATCACATCTACAAGATGGATTACGCCGCCATGCTGCTCGACCACGTCAATATGGGTGCCAAGGTGACCGTTGCCTGCATCGAGGTGCCACGCAGTGAAGCAAGCGCCTTCGGGGTAATGGCGGTGGATGATGATCGCAAGATCAATGCCTTCGTCGAAAAGCCTGCCAACCCGCCCGCCATGCCGGGCAAGGCCGACACCGCACTGGCCTCCATGGGCGTCTATATCTTCGATGCGGAGTATCTCTATCAGCTGCTGGAAGAGGACATTGCCAACGAGCAGTCCCATCACGATTTCGGCATGGACGTGATCCCCCGCGTGGTGAAAGAGGGCACCGCATTCGCTCACCCGTTTGGCATGTCCTGTGTCGGCTGCTGTCCGGATCGCCGCCCCTACTGGCGCGATGTGGGCACCGTGGACTCCTTCTGGGAGGCCAATATGGATCTCGCTTCCGTCACGCCTGAGCTCGATATCTACGATCAGGACTGGCCCATCTGGACCAGTCAGAACATGACTCCTCCCGCCAAGTTCGTGCAGGACCGAAACGGCCAGCACGGCATGACCATCAACTCCATGTTTGCCGGGGGCACCATCGTCAGTGGCTCTTTCATCCTGAGTTCGGTGCTCTTTACCAATGTGCGGGTCGACTCCTTCTGCACCCTGGATCAGGCCGTTATCTTCCCGGGTGTGGAGATAGGTGCCGGTTGCCGACTGCGCCGGGTGGTGATCGACAAGGGGTGCAAACTGCCGGAAGGCACGGTGATCGGTGAAAACGCCGATGAAGATGCACGTCGCTTCCACCGCTCCGAGCAGGGCATAGTGCTGGTCACCCAGGGGATGCTCACTCGCCTGAACAAAGAGCTGCAGGGAAAACAAAAGCGCTGATCCGCAGCCAGACGGGATCCCCCTTCCTACCGCAAAGGGAGCCATGATGGCTCCCTCTTTCTATGGCTGACCAGATAGCCACCTCACACCATCATTGCCATCGCGTTGCAGCCTCCCAGAGATACCATTTACTGTGGGTAAACAGCTGGGCAACGCAGCCTTCACGCCCCAAGTTGTAAACATTAAATTACACAAAAACCATTAACCCTCCGAAAAACCCTCTGTATTATTCCTGTTCGCGCTATATAGCAGCTCCTTTATCTGACTTTTTAGTGGTAAACCCACTAGTTTCACTTGATTGTTTGTTTTTCCTTGGTAAGGTGATGACGGTTGCGTAACAAAGTAGGTACCAGTGTAAATATATAGGTACAACCGCTTTTGGCTTAATACAGTAGAGAGAATGAAATCATGCAAAGAGACCCCCTGAACAACATCCATATCCAGTCCGAACAAGTGATGATCACGCCTGCCCAGCTCAAGGAGAAGTTACCCATCTCCGACAAGGCGCTGGCATTCGTGCAAGGGGCCCGCAATACCATCGCCGACATCATTCACCGCCGCGATCACCGCCTGTTGGTGATCTGTGGTCCCTGCTCCATCCACGATATGGACGCCGCCAAAGAGTACGCAACCAGACTCAAAGCGCTGCATGATGCCTATCAGGACGCTCTCTACATTGTCATGCGGGTCTACTTTGAGAAACCGCGCACCACGGTCGGCTGGAAAGGCTTTATCAACGACCCCAATCTGGATGGCACCTTCGATGTGGAGCTGGGGCTGCACCGTGCCCGCGAGCTGCTCTGCTGGCTGGCGGAGCTGGAGTTGCCGCTGGCCACCGAAGCGCTCGACCCCATCAGCCCGCAATACCTGGCAGAGCTCTTCTCCTGGTCAGCCATCGGCGCCCGTACCACCGAATCCCAGACCCACAGGGAGATGGCGTCCGGCCTCTCCATGCCGGTCGGCTTCAAGAACGGCACCGACGGCAACCTGGGGACTGCCATCAATGCTCTGCAGGCGGCCTCCTCCCCTCACGCCTTTATGGGGATCAACCAGCAGGGCCAGGTTTCGCTGCTGCAGACCCAGGGCAACCCGGATGGCCACGTGATCCTGCGCGGCGGCAAACATCCCAACTATGACTCGGTCAACGTGTCGCTGGCGGAAGAGGCGCTGGAGAAAGCGGGCCTGCTGCCGAGCCTTGTGGTGGATTGCAGCCACGGCAACTCCAGCAAGGATCACCGTTTGCAGCCCAAGGTGGCCGACAACGTCATCCACCAGATCCAGGAGGGCAACCGCTCCATCATCGGGGTGATGCTCGAATCCAACCTGTTTGAGGGTAACCAGTCCAGCGAGCAGCCCAAGGAGCAGATGCGCTACGGGGTCTCCATCACAGATGCCTGCATCGACTGGGACACCACCGCTACCCTGCTCGCCCGCTGCCACAACCAGCTGGCTGACCCCCTCAAGGGCAGAACAGCACGGTAAGCCGTGGTATCTTGTCGTAACCTATTGAACAATCTGGGTATCACCGCAGGTGGCATCTGGCCGCTCATGCCGTGATACCTTGTTGCATCTTGATTTTCAGGGCGCCGCCGCTGCGGCGCCAGCAGGGACTGAATATGGCTGAAGAGTTGAATGTACTCAGGGACAAGATAGATGCGGTGGACAAGCAGCTGATCGATCTGCTGGCAGCCCGTCTGGCCCTGGTGGGAGAAGTGGGTGAGGTAAAGAGCCGCCACGGCCTGCCCATCTATGCACCGGATCGGGAAGCGAGCATGCTGGCCCGCCGCCGCGCCGAGGCTGAGCAGTTGGGGGTTCCCGGCGATCTCATCGAAGACGTGCTGCGCCGGGTGATGCGTGAATCTTATGCCAGCGAGAAAGATACAGGCTTCAAATGCATAAAGCCGGATCTTGGCAAAGTGATCATCATCGGTGGTCAGGGCCAGCTTGGTCGGCTGTTCGGTCATATGTTCAGCCTCTCAGGCTATCGGGTCGAGACGCTGGAACAAGCCGACTGGCCGCGCGCTGACGAGATCCTCGCCGGAGCCGGTCTGGTGATGGTGGCGGTGCCCATCGATATCACCTGCCAGATCATCGACCGCCTCGGCAACCTGCCCGCCCACTGCCTGCTGGTGGATGTCACCAGCGTGAAAGCGGCACCGCTCGAACATATGCTGGCGGTGCACCAAGGGCCGGTACTGGGACTGCACCCCATGTTCGGGCCGGATGTGGCGAGTCTAGCCAAGCAGGTGATCGTCTGCTGCCAGGGTCGTGACCCCGCCGCCAGCCAATGGCTGCTGGAGCAGATGACCATCTGGGGCGCCCGCTTGCAACAGGTGGAAGCCAAGGCCCACGATGAGGCGATGACCCTCATTCAGGCACTGCGTCACTTCGCCACCTTTGCCTATGGCTGGCACCTCTCCCGGGAGCAGGCCAATCTGGATCGCCTGCTGGCGCTAAGCTCCCCCATCTACCGGCTGGAGCTCGCCATGGTGGGGCGGCTGTTCGCTCAGGATCCCCACCTCTATGCCGACATCATTTTGTCGTCACCGCAGAATCTGGCGATGATCCGCCGCTACTACCAAAACTTCGGCGAAGCGCTGGGGCTGCTGGAGCGGGGGGACAGGGACGGTTTCATCGAGGCCTTCTCGCAAGTCTCCGGTTTCTTCGGCGAACACGCCGACCAGTTCCTGCGTGAAAGCCGGATGCTACTGGCCCAGGCCAACGACCGCCGCCAACACGGCTGATCCTGCAAAAGCAGTCACCGCTCATATCACCAAAAAGGGAAGATACTCAGGCACCTTCCCTTTTTTGTTTATTACCGATTTCAACGCTAACTCAGTCGCAAGCAGCGACACATCAAGTACCTACCGCTGATTGGCCTCACAATCCACTCTCCCTGCGCCGCATCACATCCACCAAGTATGCCCCTCAATATCCGCACAATCCGCGCAAATAGCACCGAGCTGCCAGATTCTCACGGTCAAGCCAAGCTGCTGCGAGCAATGGCTGTATGGCGTAGAGGAGAGCAGTGCCCTCCCCGTCAAAGAGATAAGCAGGAAGCAGGAAGCAGGAAGCAGGAAGCAGGAAGCAGGAAGCAGGAAGCAGGAAGCAGGAAGCAGGAAGCAGGAAGCAGGAAGCAGGAAGCAGGAAGCAGGAAGCAGGAAGCAG
>NZ_JBGLRB010000023.1:0-61959 GCF_041402305.1 Aeromonas sp. S12(2024) | reverse complement strand
GCGAAGGGAGCGGAGTTATCCCCGCAGTGTGAAGCCAAGACCACAAAAGTATGCAGTGCAAAAAGCCAATAAAAACAATGCCAGTCAGGCTTAACTGACTGGCATTAGCGCCTCGGCGCTCTTTTTTATGGGCTGGCACCTGCCATCAGGGCTGGCTGTGTTCCAGATGCTCGCTCAGCAGTTGTTCCAGCTCGCGGTGGAGCAGCTCTTCGTCGCCGACGTTAAGCTCGATCATCCGCTTGAGATGGGTGGCACTGTCGATATCGATGTGGTGGCAGTAGAAACCCAGCTTCTTGCTGGCTTCGTGGGTCAGCTCGACCTGCATTTTTATCTCGATATCGCTACCGCTCAGGATAAAGCTGAGCTGGTACTCCTTGTTGTCACGGCTCTCCCAGTCGTCGGGGCGGATCAGCAGGGCGCCCTGCAAGGAGACGTCGACAAGCTGGGTCTGCCACTTCTGTTCCCCCTGGGTGAGTTCTGCCATGGTCAAGTAGAGGATCCGTGCAAAACGGCGGCGCTCAGACATGCTCATCTCCTGTATGCAATAAGTGTGGACGCTAGGGTCATTGCTCTGAGTGTAATCCACCTTAGTTGCCAGTATCTTGAACTTGCTCCGAAAATGGCATTCAGGCTTGCTGGGTACTCAAGGATTCCACTACATGAAGCGCCTTGACCAGGCGATCTTCCTGTTTGAACCGCTCTTCCAGAACCGGACCCAACTCGTTGAGATCATCATCCAGTAGCAGCAATTGGGCCTCGTCGGCATCACTGTATTTGTCGTTGAACTCGAGGGCGAATTCAGTGCTGTTGCGAATATGGGGATAGATGCGCTTGGCCAGCTCCAGTGTTTCGCCGCTGGCTTGCTCGAAGGCGGTGACGACGTGGTGGTAGATTTCGAAATGGCCCGCACTGACATAGTCGACCAGGCGGTCGCAAAACTGATGCAGCTCTTCTGTTTTGGGCAGGCTGCGTTGCTTGGTCCGCGCCGGAGTAAGGCCTGCCAGCTGCATGTATCCAACCAGCAACGCTTGCCTTGCATCCAGCCAGTCGTCGATAGCTTTATGCTTGCCTGCCAGCGCCTGCTTGGTCTGTTCCAGTTTCGTCAACATAATCCCTATCCCTCCGTGGGGCAAAGGCTGGCCGATTGTTCGGTATTCCGAGCCGTTTGAGCAGTGACACAACCTATAACTAGGGAAAATCTGGGCAAGCGTCAATAGCCATGGGGGGATAATGTTAAGTGGCGAAGAAATAGTCAGCGGATTGTGTCTGCGTGCTAGCAGGTTTCAGGCCTGCTCACGGTTTTTCGCGTGTGGAATGTGACTATTTCCGCAGATCTTGATGAAAACCCCAGCGTTTGACGCGTTCGGCTCGATAAAGGCTTTGCCTGTGCGTTTTTTTTTGCATAGAGTGACCCAGCGCTAAATGCCCGATCATAAAGGAAATGTTATGAACAAAGCTCAACTTGTCGATGCGATTGCCGCCAAAGCAGATCTGAGCAAAGCTCAGGCCAAAGTGGCTCTGGAAGAGATCATCAATGGTATTACCCAGAGCTTGAAAGAAGGCGATGCTGTGCAACTGGTCGGTTTTGGCACCTTCAAGGTCACCCACCGCGCAGGCCGCACCGGTCGTAACCCGCAAACTGGTAAAGAGATCCAGATTGCTGCTGCCAACGTGCCTTCATTCGTGGCTGGCAAGGCTCTGAAAGACGCCGTCAAGTAAGTCCGAAAGTCTGTTTTGTCCAATGCCAGTCAGCTTGCTGACTGGCATTGTTTTTATGGGATTATCCCATCCTTCCTAGTTAGTCCTTCCTGACTTTTCCTTCTGTTGGCCTCGTTGCGGCTGAGGCCTTATGCCGTCTGCGGGTTGGATGGCAGCGGCCAGATCCGCTCATAGGCCCAGGTAAAGAACATGATGTAGACGAGGTAGAAGGCGACGAAACCGAGATCCAGCATCAGGGCGTCCCACACTCCCAGATCGAGCCAGAACATGACGCAGGGGAGGGAGAGCATCATGAAGCTCGCCTCATAGCCAAACGCGTGCAGGAAGCGGTCCAGTGGTCGCTTGTTGGTGCGCCCGCAAAGTTTGAGCAACCCCTTGTCGAACAACAAGTTCCAGCCATAGGTCCAGGCGGTGGCGACGATGGAGAAGAAGATGGCCAGCGAACCGACCTCGGCGACGCCCTGACCGAACAGCTGGCTGATCAGCGGTGCGACCAGTGCCAGCCCGATGCCTTCGTAGAGAACCAGATAACGAAGTCGATCAGGGGTGGTGCGAAGTTGAGTACTACTCATGGGGATATGCCTCCTGTGGGAGGCGCATTCTAATCAGGGAGTGGTTAAAAGAGAAGCATCGGCCCGTCATGACGGGCGTTGAGGGGCATGATGATGCCCCCTCTTTGCGATACGTCGCTATTGCCAACTTGGGCGTTAGCCCTGAGTGGTCAAGTCTGCGACTCAGGCGCCGGTTGGCGTGACCCGTGTCAGCATGGCAAAGCCCTCTTCCACTTGTGTGAGCTCTACCTTGACCGCCCCCAACTCGGCGAGCGAGGCAACATGAGTGCCACCACAGGGAATGGTCACCTCCTGGTCTTCCAGCATGCAGTGCCAGTAACGGGAATCGATGATCGCCTCGCCAGCGCGGCTGCGGCGGATTTCGCTCCCGGCTGCGATCCAGTCGGCCAGTTGCTGGTTGACCTTCTCTTCAATCACCGCCAAATCTGCCAGCAGCGCCTCGCTGTTGACCCCTTTCTTGCGCAGGCTCTTGCCGATTCGGTACTGCTCCCGCGAACCGCAAGGTTCGACCCGCGAGCTTTGAATAGCAAGACGATCGAAGTCAGGCTGGCCCAGCGCATCGCGCTCGCTTACCTCCTTGCGCCAGTAGGGTATGAGTACCCGGTTGAGGGCCAGCGCCGCCAGATGGCAGCCACTATGGCCCAGACTCAACGCGTGGCGGGCAGCGCTATCCACTTGCAATTCGACCTGGCTGCCAACGGCCAGCGCGTGGTCACCGGTCAGCGGATGGACCACCACGAAACGCCACCCCTCAGCGCCCCGTTTGACCGGAATGGCAGTATCGACAAACAGCTCGCCATCCGGGCTGATGGCCCCCATCCGGCAAGGGCCAATGGCGGCTTCGCCCCCTTCCCAGCGAGCATTGCCCACATCCCCCGGCTGATCGGGCCAGAGGTGGCTCTGGGGATGAAAGGGGGTGAGGTCGGTGACCAGCAGTGTGGTGTCGCCACGCTGGCAGCAGACCACGCTGGCTTGCTCCTGATGATGGCCCAGCACGAAGCTGACTCGGGTATGTTCCATGGCAAGGCTCCCGCAACGATAAATGAGAAGAGAAAGCGGCAGCATACGCCAAAGTGCGAAAGGGCTCATTAACCAGTGTTAATGAGCCCCTCTTCTCGGTTTTACAGTTCGCTAGATCATGGTAACCAGCAGATAGGCGTTGAGGCCAATCACCAGTGCAACGATAAGGCGGCCGATGGCTTGTGTGACCGGATGGTTGCGATGTTGCCCCATCAGCGCCCGATCGCCGGTCAGCATCAACAGCGGGATCAGGGCCAGCGCGATGCCAAAGCTCAGGATCACCTGACTCAACACCAGAATTTCGGTGGTGTTGAGCCCCATGGCGATTACCACGAAGGCGGGAGCCATGGTGATGGCGCGAC
Source organism: Aeromonas sp. S12(2024) (assembly GCF_041402305.1). Taxonomy (NCBI): domain Bacteria; kingdom Pseudomonadati; phylum Pseudomonadota; class Gammaproteobacteria; order Aeromonadales; family Aeromonadaceae; genus Aeromonas; species Aeromonas sp. S12(2024). The sequence goes on along the minus strand of NZ_JBGLRB010000023.1, from coordinate 58,286 downwards.
GCAGCCAGAGCGGGATGGTAAAGCGGACAAAGCCCTGCATCACCACTTGCCCGGCCAGGGTGCCCACCACGGTAGAGCTGATACCGGAGGCGACCAGCGAGAGGCCAAACAGGGTGGCTGCCGCCTGACCCAGCAGTGGAGTGAGGGTCTGGTAGGCGGATTCCAGCTCCGCCACCTGCTGGTGGCCCGAGCTGTGGAACGCGGCGGCCGCCATCGCCATCATCGCCAGATTGACGAAGCCGGCGATGGTCATGGCAATCGCCACATCGACCCGGGTGGTGTGCAGCCGCTGGCTGACCGAGCCCTGATCCTGCGTGTGCTGGGTCAGTGCCGAGTGCAGATAGATAACGTGGGGCATCACGGTGGCACCGAGCACACCGGCGGCCAGATAGACGGCATCGCTATTGGGCAGACCGGGGAAGAGGGCGCCCTCCAGCAGGCTGGGCAGATGGGGGCGGGAGAAGATCAGCTCGACGATGTAGGCCGCCGCGACAAACAGCAGCAGGCCGCCGACCACGAACTCCAGCGGTTTCTGACCACGGGATTGCAGCATCAGGATCCCCCAGGTCACTACGGCGGTGATACAGGCTCCTTCAAGCAAGGTCACGCCAAGCAGCAGCTTGAAGCCGACTGCGGCGCCGATAAATTCGGCGAGATCGGTGGCCATGGCGATGATCTCTGCCTGTACCCAGTAGGCCCAGACCGCCGGTTTTGGCAGTCGGTCGCGGATGTGCTCCGCCAGATTCTTGCCGGTGACGATACCAAGTTTGGCCGAGAGGGTCTGCACCAGCATGGCCATCAGGTTGGCCCATACCACCACCCAGAGCAGTTGGTAGCCAAAGGTAGAGCCCGCCTGAATATTGGTGGCGAAGTTGCCCGGATCGATATAGCCGATGGCGGTGATAAAGGCAGGCCCGAGCAGGGTCAGTTTGAATTTGCGGGCTGGAATCGTAGTCGTCAGTGCGGGTTGCATGGCATCACCCTCCATAAGGATATGGAGAGAGAATAGATCTAAATGATAATTGTTATCAATTGTTGTTTCTGATGATTTCCATCGGGAAAAACATTTAAGGCAGTCAGTTGCAGTGAGGGATGTGATTTCGTACAATATGCCGCCCTAGAAAAGCAGCGACTAAACACCTTTATGTTCCTTGCCTCCGAGGTCTGGCTGCACCTGGGCGGAGGCTGAATTAATCCGTAAGGAGCTAAAATGCGTCATTACGAAATCGTCTTCATGGTTCATCCGGACCAGAGCGAGCAAGTTCCCGGCATGATCGAGCGTTACACCGGCGCCATCACCACCTCCGGTGGTACCATTCATCGCCTGGAAGATTGGGGCCGTCGTCAGCTGGCTTACCCGATCGACAAACTGCACAAAGCCCACTACGTTCTGATGAACGTAGAAGCAGAGCAAGCCGTTATCGATGAGCTGGAAACCAACTTCCGCTTCAACGATGCCGTTATCCGCAACATGATCATGCGCACCAAGCACGCCGTGACTGAAGTTTCTCCGATGGCCAAAGCCAAAGAAGAGCGCTTCACCCGTCGTGACGACGAGCGCCGCGAAGAAGCTACTGAAGCTGCTTCCGAAGAGTAATTCTGGATCACTGACTAGAGGATAAAGGCCATGGCACGTTATTTCCGTCGTCGTAAGTTCTGCCGCTTCACCGCCGAGAACGTTACCGAGATCGACTACAAAGATATCGTTACTCTGAAAAACTACATCACTGAATCTGGCAAGATCGTACCGAGCCGTATCACCGGTACCCGCGCCAAGTATCAGCGTCAGCTGGCACGCGCCATCAAGCGTGCTCGTTACCTGGCTCTGCTGCCGTACACCGATCTGCACAACAAGTAAGAATCGGCCCGGCACTTAAGCCTAACTCAACGAAATTTATAGAGGAAAGGTAATGCAAGTTATCCTGCTCGACAAAATCGCCAAACTGGGCGGTCTGGGTGACCAAGTTTCCGTGAAATCTGGTTATGCCCGTAACTACCTGATCCCGCAAGGCAAAGCTGTTATGGCCACCAAGGCCAACATCGAAGCTTTCGGTGCTCGTCGCGCTGAGCTGGAAGCCAAACTGGCTGCCAACAAAGCTGCTGCTGAAGAGCGTGCTGCCAAGCTGGCCGAACTGGCTACCGTGGTTATCGCTTCCAAGTCTGGCGACGAAGGCAAGCTGTTCGGTTCCATCGGTACCCGTGACGTGGCTGAAGCCATCACTGCTGCCGGCGTAGCAGTTGCCAAGAGCGAAGTCCGCATGGGCAACGTTCTGCGTAACACCGGTGACTACGAAGTTGCTGTTCAGCTGCACGCTGACGTTAAAGCAACCGTACAGATCCAGGTTGTTGCCCTGTAATAGCGATTCGCTTTTGCAGAGAAAACCCGCGCACTTGCGCGGGTTTTTTATTTTCCGGCCCGGGGGTAGAGTGAAGCTCTGTTCCACTGGAGGAGATCCCTATGGCTTGGGTAGAAGGTCGCGTCATCGAACGCATCGAATGGACACCCACTCTGTTCTCCCTGCGGGTAGCGGCCGAGCTGGCGCCCTACAAGGCAGGCCAATTCACCAAGCTGGCCCTCGAGCAGGGCGATCGCCGCATTCAGCGCGCCTACTCCTTCGTCAATCCCCCCTCTGCGCCATATCACGAGTTCTATCTGGTCGAGATCCCGAGCGGTGAGCTGACTCCCTCGCTCGGCTCGCTGCAAGCAGGCGATACCCTGCTGGTGCAATCCCAGGCCACCGGCTTTCTGACGCTGGATGAGGTGCCCGCCGGGCGTGATCTCTGGCTGCTCTCGACCGGCACTGCCATCGGCCCCTTCCTCTCCATGCTGGCCGATGGTGAGGCGTTCAACCGTTTCGAGAATTTGGTGCTGGTGCACGGGGTACGTAAAGGCGAGGAGCTGAGCTATCAGGATTTGATCGCCAGCTTTGCCGAGCAATATGGCGAGCACTTTCGCTATGTCCCCTTTGTCAGCCGCGAGCCCTGGCCCGATGCAATGGCAGGGCGGATCCCGGCGGCGATTGCCAATGGTCAGCTGCAGCAGCGGGTGGGATTGGAGTTCTCACCCGAGCTGAGTCAGGTGCTGATCTGCGGCAATCCGGAGATGGTGAAAGAGACCCAGCAGACCTTGCTGGCGCTGGGGTTGGCCAAGAATCTGCGGCGGGCGCCGGGCAATATCAGTGCGGAGAATTATTGGTAAAAAAATCAGCACAGGGGCGCCAGGCCCCTGCTGCATCAGGAGAGGGCGTTCAGTTCTTCTTGCCGTTGCCCTTGTTTTTATCTTTGTGTTTGTCGTGACCTTGCCCGGGGTTATTGCCGCTGTGGATGCTGCGGTTGTAGTGATCCCGGTACTTGCCATCCATCTTGTCGCAGTTGAGTTTGATCCGGCTGTCGCCAATGCCAAGATCCAGACAGTTGTCCTGCCACCAGTCGTACTCTTTGTCATCCCAGTCGAGATTGATCTTGATGTCATCACCGGAGATCTTGATGCTATCGCCATTTTTGCTTGGCGGCGCCGCAACCGCGATGCCATGTGCCATCAGCAGGGAGAGCAGCAGGGCGCCACGCTGGATAACGGGGTTATGTTTGGCTTGGGTCATCGCAAGGGTACTCCTGTCGTTATTGGCCACTCTGCGAGTTGGCAGGGATCTGGTTGGTTTGCGGTGGCTGGTTACGGTTCTCTTCATCTTCCAGATTGAATTTGACCGCCTTGCAGTCGGCCGGGGCGGTTTCGCCGACCCCCAAGTCGAGGCAGTCGTTCTGGGTCCAGCCGAACTGCTTGTCATCCCAGTCCAGGTTGAATTTAAGCTCATCGACGGAGAATTCGGAGCCACTGCTCTCTTGATATTGCTGGGTCGCTGCGGCGCTGCCGGTAACCAGGAGAAGGGAGAGTAGCAAAGTGGTCTTACTGTTCATGATGGCCTCGGATAATTGCAACGGTGGATGAGTGTACAGACCGGAGCTGAACCCGGGCGGAACTGTTCCCCATCTCACTACATGATCAAGTCAGGGAGGGATTGTATCGCTTTTCTGCTGCCGATTTGTCCGTTTTGGTCGCACTCTGGGCAGCTGGTTGCCAATCTGAAGGAATTCAGTCATTTGCCCTTCTCTGGGCGAGTCTGGCGACTATAATCGGCAGCCAACTTTTCCTGCACAGCACACCCCTTCATCATGACCACACAGGACTCCTCTACATTGCGCTACCCCAAGGGGTGGTTTGCTCTGACGACGGTATACAGTTTCACCGGGTTGGCCATTCTGGCTTCCATTATCTTCTCCCTGCTGCTGTTCCTCTCCATCGATGACAACCCGCTGATGAAGTGGCTGTTCGGCGGCTTGGCCATCATCTTCGAGCTGGGCAAGTTTTACGTCTGGTACGAGTACGGCGAGCGCAAGGCGCGGCGGGATCTGAGTGGTGCTTTCTGGTCGCTGCTGTTTTACAGCGTGCTGGCGGCCATCTCCATCGGCGGCAGTATCGGTGGCATCAACAGCGCCACCAACACGGTGCTGAACCAGCAGGCGCGCCACGAGCGGGAGCTTGCCCGTTTCGACGAGCAGATCGCCAGCATCGAGCGGCAGATCCAGCTCAACGAGGAGGCGGCCCGCAAATATATCGAGCTGGAGCGCATCTCCAGTGGCGTCTCCTCGTTGCAGCACGCCAATACCAAGCTGCGCTTGCAGCAGGATGAGCTGCGTCAGCAGCGCGATGCCAAGCCGGTCAACGAACAATCCTCCATGCTGGGGCTGATGAGCAGTCTGGCGGACGGGGTAGGGATGAGCATCAGTCAGGTGCAGTTCCTGCTGGTCTGCTTCCTCTCGGTGCTGCTCGACGTGTTCGGTGCCTTCTTCGTCAGCCTGATCGGCGAGGAGAACCGCTTTCGCCGGATGTGGCGCGGGCAGCAGGATCAAGCTCGCAGAGAGGCGCAGGAGGCGTTGGCGATGGCAGCCCAGCCAGAGCCCATCATGCCCCCCGAGCCCGCCCCCGAAGTGCTGGCGCAGGTGCGCGGTGCGCTGGTGAGCGGTGAGCTCAAGTGCAGCAAGCGCTCGGTGGCACAGGCGCTGTCACTCTCACTGGAGGAGGTGGATCGGGTGTTCCACCACCTGCTGTCGCAGGGGGTGCTGGGGCAGGGGAGCAATCGCCACTACTACCTCAATCCGGCGCTGGAGCAGCAAGCCGGATAGTGAGAAGGCCACCGAAACTCGGTGGCCTTTTTCGTTATCGAGTGGCTTGGCACTCAGTGAGTCAGCACCATCATCAGGCTGAGGAAGGCGGCTAGTCCGCCACCGATGCCGATGATCCAGTAAACCCCCTTGGCCCCCTGTTTGAGCGGGATGCGGAAGTAGAGCAGAAACGCCCACCACCCCAGTGCCAGCAACAGAGGAATAAGAAACATTCGAGCCATGGTGTCCTCGCTGTTATTCTGTTGACCCTTGATCAATCAACAGGATGGATTGTGCAATGACGCAACTACAGATTACCGCATTCGGTGACCCCTCGGTACTCAAGCTCAACCCTTCCCTCGATAAGGTGCCAGCCGATGGCGAAGTGCGGGTGCGCATCTGCTTTGCAGGGGTTAACCCCATCGATGCCAAAACTCGCGCCGGTCTTGGCTGGGCGGCGGCCCAGAACAAGGACAAGCTGCCCTGGACACCGGGTTATGACGTCTCCGGCGTGGTAGAGAAGGTGGGCCCCGGCGTGACCTCGTTGGTCGAGGGGGATCGTGTGTGCGGCATGGTCGGTTTTCCCCTCACCGCCGGTGGCTACGGGGAGTCTGTGGTGGCAAGCGAGAGCGAGCTGGTCAAGCTCGACGGGGTGAGCCTGCAGCAGGGGGCGGCGCTGCCACTGGCCGGTCTCACCGCCTGGCAGGGGCTGCTTGAGCACGGTGGCCTCAAGAGCGGTCAGCGGGTCTTGATCCTTGCCGGTGCCGGTGGTGTCGGCCATCTGGCGGTGCAGTTTGCCAGCGCCTATGGCGCCGAGGTGGTGGCTACCGCCAGCCCGGACAACCATGGCTTCCTGCACGCACTGGGGGCGCGCTGGATGGTGGATTACCACGATGCGAACTGGCCGGCACGAGTGGTGGCAGAGGCCGGTCAGGTCGATCTGGTGCTGGATCTGGTGGGCGGCGAGAGCGGCAAGGCGGCGTTGGCCTGTGTCAAGCCGGGTGGCCGCTTGGTGACGGTACCCACCATCACTGCCCAGCAGATCAAGGATGCTGGGGCTGCGGTGGGGATCGAGGTGGTCGGCATGCTGGTTCACCCCGACCAGAAGCAGCTGGGTCAAATGTTGATGCTGCTGCGTCAGGGGGAGGTGAAGGTCACTCTCGCCGGTGAATTCCCCCTGGTCGAGGGGGCGCTGGCCCATCAGGCCATCGAAGGGGGCCATGTGCGCGGCAAGCTGCTGCTACGGATGCCTGCGGCCGATGGCTATCCCGGATGAGCGAGATGATGGAGATGGCACATGGTGTGGCTGTTATTGAGCGCCTCGCGTCCTTGCCTGGGGGGTGGGGACGCGCATCATGAATGAGTTAATGGAGATGGGGCTGGGGTGGCTCTTTTTAAGCGCCTTTACCTCCGCCACCCTGCTGCCCGGCAGCTCCGAAGTGCTGCTGGGGGCCATGGTGGCCAAGGGGGAGTGGAGCATGGCGAGCCTGTTGCTGTGGGCGACGCTGGGCAATACCCTCGGCTCCATGACCACCTGGTGGCTCGGCTGGCTCGCCACCTTCAAGAAAAAACCGGAAGATTTTCAAGGCCGTGGGGAACAAAAAGCCTTAGGCTGGCTCAAACAACATGGTCACTGGTGTCTGCTGCTTGCCTGGACGCCGGTGGTCGGTGATGGTCTCTGTCTGTTGGCCGGTTGGCTGCGCCTCTCCTTCTGGCGCTCTCTCATTTTGATCGGGCTCGGCAAATTGTTCCGTTATGCCCTGGTTTTTCTGCTGGCCAGTCACATTTTCTAGCCTGTTTTTGTCACTCACGAGGTCACTGTGAACAAAGTCATACCTTTAACGATTCTGCTGGGCTTCACCCTGCCGGTGCTGGCGGCACCGACCCTGATCGCCGAACAGGGCAAGGAGGAGGGCAAGCTCGCCATCCCCTATCAGATGTACAAGCTGGACAACGGCCTGACTGTGATCCTGGCCCCCGACCGCTCCGATCCGCTGGTGCACCTCGATGTGACCTATCACGTCGGTTCATCCCGCGAGACGGTCGGCAAGTCCGGTTTCGCCCACTTCTTCGAGCACATGATGTTCCAGGGCTCGAAACACGTTGGTGATCAGGAGCATATGCGGATCATCAACGAAGCCGGTGGCGACATGAATGGCACCACCAACAAGGACCGCACCAACTACTACGAAACCGTGCCGGCCAACCAGCTGGAAAAAGTGCTCTGGCTGGAGGCGGATAGGATGGGCTTCCTGCTCGATGCGGTGAGCCAGAAGAAGTTCGAGATCCAGCGCGCTACCGTCAAGAACGAGCGGGCCCAGCGGGTCGATAACCAGCCGTACGGGCTGGTGAGCGAGAAGGTGGGAGAGGCGCTCTATCCGCGTACTCACCCCTACTCCTGGCAGCCTATCGGTTACGTGGAAGATCTCGACCGGGTCGATGTAAACGACCTCAAGCAGTTCTTCCTGCGCTGGTATGGCCCCAACAACGCCACCCTGACTCTGGGCGGCGACTTTGACAGCAAGCAGGCCCTCGAGTGGATCGAGAAGTACTTCGGCTCCATCCCGCGCGGCCCGGACGTAGCCGAGCCGACGCCAAAGCCGGTGACCCTGCCCGAGACCCGCTACGTGACGCTGCAGGACAAGGTGCACCTGCCGCTGCTCTATATCAGCTACCCCACCGTCTCCCTTGGCGATCCGCAGGAACCGGCACTCGACATGTTTGCCGACGTACTGGGCGGGTCTGCCAGCTCCATGCTCTACCAGTCGCTGGTGAAAACCGGCAAGGCGATCGATGTGGGGGCGTCTCACTACTGTGAAGAGCTGGCCTGTACCCTGACCGTCTACGCCTATCCCAATCCGTCGCAGGATGGCAGCCTCAAGACCCTCAAGGGGGAGGTGGACAAGGTGATCGGCGAGTTCGCCCAGCGCGGCCTCAAGCCGGAAGATCTGGAGAAGGCGATCGCCAAGTATCGCGCCTCTGCCATTTGGGGTCTGGATAGCGTATCCGGCAAGGTGAGCCAGCTCGCCATGGGTCAGGTGTTTGCCCAGGATCCCAACTATGTGTTCAAGACGCTGGATGCCATCGGCAAGGTGACACCTGAGCAGGTGAAGGCCGCCTACGACAAGTTCATCGCCGACAAGCCGGCGGTGGTGTTGAGCGTGGTGCCCAAGGGCAAGACAGAGTGGCAGGTTGCCACCCCAAACTTTACCCCCGCCAAGCGCGAGCTGCCGGATTACAGCAAGCATGACGAGGCGCTGGCCGAACGACCGGTAAAAGACAATTTCGATCGCAGCGTGCAGCCCAAGGCGGGCGAGGCGGTGAGCGTCAAGGTGCCCGCCATCTGGCACGGCAAGCTCGACAAGAACATCGAGATCATCGGTACCAAAAGTGACGAGATCCCGGCCGTCTCCATCATGATTGCCCTGCCGGGCGGCATTCGTGCCGAAGATAAGGGGCAACTTGGGCTGGCCAATCTGACTGCCGCCATGATGGGGCAGGGCACGGTGCGCCTGACCGAGGCTCAGCTCAGCGACGAGCTGCAAAAGCTGGGCTCAAGCATTGATGTCTCCAGCGCCCAGTACAACAACCTCATCACCGTCAGCTCGCTGGCGGACAAGTTGCCCCAGACCCTGGCGCTGGTGCGCGAGGTGCTGGAGCGCCCGGGCATGCGGGAGGCGGACTTCGAGCGGGTCAAGGCGCAGCTGCTGCAAGGGATGCAACAGGCCCAGCAGCAGCCCGAGTGGCTGGCCGGGCAGGCGTTCCGTGAGCTGGTCTACGGCAAGCAAAACCGCCTCGGTCAACCTACCGACGGGGTAGCGGCCGATGTGGCCAAGCTGACCCTGGCGGACATGAAGCACTTCTATCAGGCCTACTACAACCCCACCAACGCCAAAGTGGTGGTGGTCGGTGATGTGGGCCAGAAGCAGATCGAGGAGCAACTTGGCTTCCTGACCGAGTGGAAGGGGGCCACGCCGACTCTGGGGGATCTCAAGCTCAAGGGTGAGCAGGCCAAGCCGGGCATCTATCTGGTCGACAAGCCGGGGGCGCCCCAGTCGGTGATCCGCATCGGTCGTCGCGCCATGCCGTTCGATACCACGGGGGATTACTTCACCGCCGGGCTGATGAACTTCAATCTGGGTGGCAACTTCAACAGCCGCATCAACCTCAACCTGCGGGAAGACAAGGGTTACACCTACGGCGCCAGCTCCGGTTTCTCCGCTAACCGCGAGGTAGGCACCTTCGCCACCGGCGCCAATGTGCGGGCCGATGCGACTGTGGATGCCATCCGCCAGTTCCTCAAGGAGATGGACAACTACCGCAAGAGCGGCCCGACCCCGGTCGAGCTGGCCTATATGCGCAGCGCGGTCTCCCAGCAGGATGCCCTCTCTTACGAGACCTTGGGCCAGAAGGCGGGCTTCCTGCTACAGATGGTGATGTATGACCTGAAACCGGACTATGTGCAGGCCCAGAACAACCTGATCAAAACGGTGTCGCCCGAGGCGCTGAAGGCCAGTGCGGCCCGTTGGCTCAATCCGGCCGACATGGTGATCGTGGTGGTGGGAGACAAGCAAAAGCTTGAAAAACCCCTGAAGGAGCTTCATCTTCCCATCTATCCGCTGCAGTTGCCGTAACTGACGCTTTATAAAAATCAAGAGCCGCCCCGGATGGGGCGGCCTCACATGAGCCGTGAATATGACTACAACAAGCTTGTCGCTCACCGAGTTGCTGAATGCGTTGGGATCACCGGAGCGCCTCACCGCGCTCAAGGGGATCCGGCGCGGGATCGAACGTGAATGCCTGCGCATCACGCCGGATGGCCGACTCGCCCAGAGTGACCATCCCCGGGCGCTGGGCTCGGCCCTGACCCATCCCAATATCACCACCGACTACTCGGAGAGTCTGCTGGAGTTCATCACCCCGGCCACCGACTCCATCGACAGCCTGATGGAGCAGCTCGGCGACATCCATCACCATGTGATTCAGCATCTGGGTGACGAGCGGATTTGGCCGCTCTCCATGCCCTGCTTCGTCGGCGGGGAAGAGAGCATCCGACTGGCTCAGTACGGCAGCTCCAACATCGGCAAGATGAAGACCCTCTACCGTCAGGGCTTGAAGAACCGCTACGGCAGCCTGATGCAGGTGATCGCCGGGGTGCACTTCAACTTCTCCATGCCAGACAGCTTCTGGAGCGAGTGGCAGGATCTGGTGTGCGAAGGGTGCTGCAGCCAGCGCTTTATCTCCGACAAGTACATGGGGCTTATTCGCAACGTCTACCGATTCGGCTGGCTGGTGCCCTATCTGTTTGGCGCCTCCCCGGCCATCTGCGAATCCTTCCTCAAAGGGCGCAAGAGCAACCTGCCGTTCGAGAAGACCGGCAAGGGCACCCTCTATCTGCCTTACGCCACCGCGCTGCGTCTCTCCGATCTTGGCTATACCAACAGCGCCCAGGCTGGGCTCAAGATCAGCCACGACAATCTGCCTGCCTATGTCAGCAGCCTGCGCCGCGCCATCAACACCCACAATCCCGACTTTGCCAAGATCGGGGTCAAGGTGGATGGGGAGTATCGTCAGCTTAACGACAACGTGTTGCAGCTGGAGAATGAGCTGTATGCCCCGATCCGCCCCAAGCGCACCCCGCGCAGCGGCGAGAAGCCCTCGGATGCGCTGGATCAGCGCGGCATCGAATACATCGAACTGCGCACCGTGGACGTCAACCCCTTCACCCCGCTCGGTATCGATGCCGACCAGATCCGCTTCTTCGATCTGTTCCTGGTCTGGTGCCTGCTGCGCCCCTCTCCGGTGCTGAGTGACGAAGAGATTGCCCGCAACCGCCGCAACCAGAACAAGGTGGTGCTGGAAGGACGTCGTCCCGGCCTGACGCTTGAAGATGAGCAGGGCAATGCCATTGGCCTCAAAGAGTACGGCCTCAAACTGTTTGACGAGCTGGCTCAGGTGGCCGACCTGCTGGATCGCTGCTGTGGCCGCAACCGCTATCGCGAGACGCTGGCGATGCACCGCGAGAAGCTGCTCGACCCCGAGCTCACCTACTCCGCCCGCATGCTCAAGGAGCTGCTGGAGAGCGGCAAGGACAACGGCTGCTATGGCGACAAGCTGGCGACCCGCTATCGCGAGGAGCTGCTGGCAGGGGAGCTGCAGTACTGGGATGAGGCCTACTTTGCCGGTGAGGCGAAGGATTCGCTGGCCAAGCAGCGCGAACGCGAGCGCAGCGACAGCCTGTCGTTCGATGACTTCCTGGCCGACTACTTCGGGACCAGCAAGGCAACTGTCTGATCACCGGTTTATAAAAGTAAAAAGCCGCTCGAATGAGTGGCTTTTATTATATATGGATAATTTAACATGAGAAAATATAGAGCAGCTTTAGTTAATTCAATGTGTCTTGCATTGGTCTATTGCGCTGGTTTCTTTACACCACATACGTATGCTCAGTTTAGTGAGTTAAAAGTTGGTGATTTATTTTCCATCATGTCTAACATCGCTACTATTATAGCTGCAGTGGTGGCCATTTTTGCTTTAAACTCATGGAGATATCAGCTAAAGCACTCTAAAATATATGAGATAGCGATAAGTGTTGAGGCGGAAGTTGATGAGGTGTTAATTCATACTGCTAATGAAAGCAATATGAACGATAATAGGTATATATATGAGTTGAGTAAGAACATTACATTAAATCGCTTTCGGTTAATGCGTAGAAATACATTCATTGAAGAAGTTAAAGAGTTGGAGCTTACATATAGGTCAGCTATATCAGATCTGGGGGAGTTTGGCTTTATAAGGACAGCAAATCATACCTCATTGAGCGAGGCTCTAAATAAGTTTAGTACAAGGGTCAATAGTGAATTTACGTAGATAACTGCCTCATCATATCAATGAGGCAGTTATCGAAATTATTAAATGTGGTTATACATCGCCTCGATTTCGCTCTGGTACTTGGCTTCGATGATCTTGCGGCGCAGCTTCATGGTGGGGGTCAGCTCACCCAGTTCCATGGAGAAGGCGCTCGGCAGCAGGGTAAACTTCTTCACCTGCTCGAACTTGGCCAGCTCTTTTTGCAGATCGGCGATGCGGGCTTCGAAGAACTCCATCACCCGGGAGTGGCGCAGCAGCTCGGTCTTGCACTGGTACTGCAGGTTGATGGAGCGGGCGTACTCCTCCAGCGACTCGAAGCAGGGGACGATCAGCGCCGAGACGAAGTGGCGGGCATCGGCGACGATGGCGATCTGCTCGATAAAGCGATCCTTGCCGATGGTCCCTTCCACCAGCTGCGGGGCCACGTATTTGCCGTTGGAGGTCTTCATCAGCTCCTTGAGGCGCTCGGTGAAGTAGATATTGCCCTGGCTGTCGAGCTGACCGGCATCGCCGGTACGCAGGAAGCCATCCTCGGTCATCACCTCGGCGGTCGCGTCCGGCTTGTTGTAGTAGCCGCGCATCACGGTGGGGGAGCGCACCAGCAGTTCGTTGTTCTCACCCAGCTTCACCTCGATGCCGTTCAGTGCCGTGCCAATGGAGCCGAGTTTGAACTGGCTGTCTTCGTAGCAGCAGACGGTGGCGGTGGTCTCGGTCATGCCGTAGCCGTACTTGAGGTTGAGTCCCATCGCCTGGAAGAAGAGGTTCACATCGTCGGCCAGACGGGCGCCCGCCACCGGCAGGAAGCGGGTGCGGCCGCCAAAGCGGGCGCGCAGCTTGCGAAACACCAGTCGCTCGGCGAGCCAGAGCTGGCCGTAGAGCAGCGGGGAGGCGGACTTGCCAGCCTGACGGGTGGCAACCATCTGCTTGCCTACCTTGGTCGCCCAGCCAAACAGGGCGCGACGCAGAGCCGGAGCCTGAGCAACTTTGGCCTGGATCATGGCGTAGGCCTTCTCGTAGAGGCGCGGCACGGCACACATCACGGTCGGCTGCACCTCGCCAATCACATCCATCACCTTCTGTGGATCGCGGATATAGACGTTCTCGGCGCCGCAATAGAGCACGTAGTAGCTCCATGCCCGCTCGAACACGTGGCTGAGCGGCAGCATGCAGAGCGACACATCCTGCTGATTGAGGTCGAGGCGGCTGTTGTGCATCTCGAAACAGGCGGCGATGTTGCTGAAGTCGAGCATGACCCCCTTGGGCTCGCCGGTGGTGCCGGAGGTGTAGATCAGGGTCAGCAGATCATCCATCCGGTACTGGGTTTCCCGCTCGCGCAGCTCCTGCTCGCTGGGCTGATGGTTGCCGGAGACCAGAAATGTCTGGAAGTGGCTCGCCTGCTCGCAGCCGCGCAGGTTGACGTTGCCGTCGAGGGCGATGAGCTGGCGGATCTCGCCGCTTTCAATCAGTTGCAGCGCCTGATCGAACTGAGGTTGTTCGCCAACGAACAGCACCTTGATGCCGGCATCTTTGACGATGTAGCGCAGCTGATCGAGCGTGCTGGTGGGGTAGATAGGGACGCTGACACCGCGGGCGGCAAGGATGCCGAGATCGGCCTGGGTCCACTCCGGCATGTTGCGGGCATAGATGCCGACCATTTCGGTTGGCTGGTGGCCGGCACGGATCAGCGCCTGTGCGCAGTAGTCCATGGCTTGGCCCAAAGTACGCCAGCCGATGGCGCGCCACTGGCCATCTTGCTGAACCCGCAGGACAGCCTTGTTGCCAAGCTGGGCAATACGTTCACGCATCAGTCGAACCAGATGAAGCTTCGGCATCAGTTAAACATCCTTTAATTACAGTTGTACGCCCGCGAGGGCACTAAAAATCGGGCTAGAGTTTAAACTCCAACATTACGGCTTACAAGTGTTCGCTGTTTGTCTTGGATCACAAAGAGCGCAAATAGCTCTCCCTTTGCGCAGACTGGCCGATACTGCTAGGAGGCAGAGAGAGGGTTAACGATATGAATCTGTGGGTGAAAGGGGCGTTGGCCGCGGTCGGGCTGATGGTGGTGGGGGGCGCTGCGTTTTGGTTCTTTGCCGGAACGTCATCACAGGGGCCCGCCAATCCCTGGTATCAGGGGGCCGAGGGGTATCAGCAGGCGCAGCAACAGGCGCTGGCGTTGGGCTATCCGCTGCTCTATGTGCTGGAGACCCCCAAGTGCCGCCGCTGCGGCGATCTGGAGAAGAAATTCTGGCAGAGCAAGGAGATGGCTGGCCCGCTTGCCCGGCTGGTGAAGGTGCGGCTCAACCCGGGCAAGGGGGATGGCAGCGAGCAGATCCTGCGCCGCTTTCCCAAAGTCGCCACGCCGCCCGGCATCTATATCCAGCAGCCGGGCCAGCCCCTCAGACCCATCAAGATAGTGGTGGATATCGACCAGATCTGGATGCCGGGGAAAACCTGGCAGCGGGGCTTCTATATGCCGCTCTCCGGTGCCGGATTCGAGGCGGTGGTGCATACCACCCTGGCCTTGCAGGATCCCGCGCTGGACAACGCCCCCCTCGATTGAAGGGGACAAAAGGCTTGGGCGCGACGAACAGGCTGGATCAGCCGAAATCGAACAGTCGCGACATCAACACCGCATCTTCCCTGTCATTGCCGGTGCCGTAGTAGTCGGCGCGGCGGCAATACTCGGCAAAACCGGCGCTCTCGTAGAGGTTGATGGCGGTCTGGTTACCGGCCCGCACCTCGAGAAACCAGGCCTCTGCCCCGGCTTGCTTGCTGCGCGCCAGATAGGCCTGCAACAGCGCCCGTCCCAACCCCTTGCCCTGAAACGCCGGATGCACGCAGATGTTCATCAGCGAGCTGTCACCGGCCACCAGATCCGAGATATAGAAGCCCGCCGGGCGACCATCGACCAGCATCAAACCGTTGAGATAGCGAGGACCGAAGCAGGAGAGCAGGTTGGCCTCACTCCACGGCTCCTTGTGAGCGGCTTGCTCGATGGGGTAGACAAGGTCGAAATCGCTCTCGAGCAGGGGACGAAACTCAGGCATGGGGGCTCCGGATGGCAAGATGTTGGGCACTGGGGTTAGCAGAGGTTGCAGAGGCGGCATTTGTAAAATCAGGTAAAAAGAGCGGCATCACAGTGGGTCTTGGCGGCATGATGCAGGATCACGCCGCGTTGGCCGCAAGGTGCTGGCGCAGCTGTTGCCACAGGGCGCGCTTTTGGGCGGCGCTGGGGGTGAGCGGGCAGATCAGCGCATTTGGCCGCGCGGGGTTGGCCTCCGTCAGCCAGAGCAGAGGGGAGGCGCCCGCCGTTTGCAGATCGGCAGGCGGCAGCTCGCTGAGCAGTGAGACCTCGTCGGGAGTCATGCCGAGCAACTGGCAGATATCCGCCAGCAGCGTGGTGGCAGGCAGCTGAGGCGCCAGCAGCCAGAGTTTGCCGCTGGGCAGCGGAGCGCTGGTGGCCGGTGCCGTCTGGCCCGGCTGTGTGGCGTTTTGCTCAAGCTCGGGAGCGGGTGCTGCGCCCAGCAATGCCGGACGACGCAGTTGCCAGCTTTGAATGCCCATGCGGGCCAACATGCTCTGACGAACGGGATCTTGCATCTGGGGCGACTCACTCTTGATCTGCATTGGGGAAAATTGTGTTGCGCAGGGTACACTCGAACCGCTTTTGCTGCACCCTTTGCAACGCATCATCTGGCGCATGCGGGCATGGTGCCATCACGACACCGGCTATGCATGAGCGCAGCACGCTGCCGATACGGTATCGCACTGCCCTTGCGTTTTTTCCTGCCAGAGGCGGGTATTGTGCGGCAAGAGATACCAGAATAAACATCATAACAAGACAAAACCCAAGGTCGAGCAAATGGATATCGCGCCTTGGGGCTAACATCATCCCAGCTTCGGAACACTCTCTATGTCGTCTTTAGCTCAAGCCCAGAATCCTGCGCGTCTTATTCCCATCCAGGAGCGGCTGCCCCGGCTGCTGGCCGCCCTCGGTGAGGGGCTCTACGAACGGCAGGATGCCTTGCGCCTCGGTCTGCTGGCGGCCCTCAGCGGTGAGAGTGTCTTCTTGCTGGGGCCACCCGGTATCGCCAAGAGTCTGATTGCCCGTCGCCTCAAGCTGGCCTTTCACGACGCCCGCCACTTTGAATATCTGATGACCCGTTTCAGCACACCGGAGGAGGTATTTGGCCCCCTCTCCATTCAGGCGCTGAAAGAGGATGGCAAATACCTTCGCCTCACTGCTGGCTATCTGCCGGAGGCTGAGGTGGTGTTCCTCGACGAGATCTGGAAGGCGGGTCCCGCCATTCTCAACACCCTGCTCACCGCTATCAACGAGCGACAGTTTCGCAATGGCGACAGCCAGCACCCCATCCCGATGCGCTTGCTGGTGACCGCCTCCAACGAGCTGCCGGCGCAGGACAGCGGGCTGGAAGCGCTCTACGACCGGATGTTGGTGCGGATCTGGATGGACCGGGTGCAGGAGAAAGCCAACTTTCAATCCATGCTGGCCAGCGATGGTCACGCCCACCAGAATCTGCCGGAATCCCTGCAGATCCGGGGGGATGAGTACGAGCAGTGGCAGAGCCAGATTGAACAGGTGCGCCTGCCGGATGCCTGTTTCGAACTTATCTATCAGCTGCGCCAGCAGCTAGACAGCCAGCTGGCCCATCGCTGCTATGTGTCGGATCGTCGCTGGAAGAAGGCGGTACGGCTCATCAAGGCGAGCGCCTTCTTCAATGGCCGCGATGAGGTTGCACCGGTAGATCTGCTGCTGTTCAAGGATTGTCTCTGGCATGACGAGGAGTCCCGCACCGCCCTGCTGGAGATGATGACCGAGTTTTCCCGCCTTTACGGCTATCAGCAACTGGCGATGACCCGTCAGCTTCTCGCCCTTCGGGATCAGTTCAAACAGCTCAAACAGAGCGTGGCCCAGCGCCTTTGCACAAAGGCCCGGCAACGCAAGCAGTGGTTTGGCCGGCGGGCCCGGGGTATCGAGATCCCGCTTGCCAATGCCAGACCCTTTGGCAAGCAGGTGCACTTCCATCTGCTCACCCCGGCGCCGCTGGATGGCGGCGATCCCGAGCGTCTCACCCGCACCCTGGTGTTCGATCGCACCTTGCTCTCCCATTGGCATCCCACCGGTGAGGCACTGGTAGGTTATGAGTTTGGCAACCCGAAAGAGGGCCATTACGAGCTGGTACTGGACGATGAGCTGCGGCTGCAGGTGCTCGATATCCAGCGCCAGCAGATCCCGTTGGTGTTGATGGAGCGCAATGCCATCCCCGAGGTGGTGCTGGCGCCCTGGTTGCAGTCGCTCGACGAGCAGCTGGTTCAGGTCGGCAAGGTGATGCAGATGCTCAAGCAGCAGCGCAGCCTGTTCGAACGTCACCAACAACACCTCTTTATCGACTCACGCTGGTTGCAGCAGGTGGAAGACAGCTTCTTCGTGCTGAACCGGGATCTCGAACTGCTGCGCAGCGAGATGACCCAGTGGCGCGAGCGGTTGCCAAGGCTGGACGAGTAAGGAGCGCTCATGCTTGAGATCGGCATGCTGGATCTGGGGCTCCTGATTGGCGAAGGGGAGCTTGCGGGTGAGGTGGCGCTCCTGCTGGCGGCCTCGCCCAAGATTTCCGAATTTATCAAACGCTCCCCGCTACAGGGCAAGCTGCTGAAAAAGCGCCTGCATAGCTGGGGTGAGCAGCTTGGCGAGGAGATCCGTCACAAGCCGGTGCCGGTGGCGCTGGAGCAGGAGTACCTGCTCTATCAGGCGCACCGGCAACTGCCGATGACCGAGCTGATTGGTCGCCTGCCCGGCTTGCTGGAGTCGCTGGAGCAGTACAGCCCCTTCGCCGGTGAGGCCAGATCCTTGGTGCGTCAGCTGACTGCTCACCCCACCGAGGGGCTGCGCCAGCTCTTTATCGACAAGTGGCGCGCCAGTCTTGTGGGGAGCCTGCTGCAACTGCAGCAGCAGATCGCAGAAGCGGAGCGGGAGAAGCAGCGTCAGGAGATTGAAGATCAGCTGCTGGCGAGCCGCACCCTGGCCGATGCCCTCGATCCCAACCAGATCTCCGCCGGTGGTTTGTGGGATCTGGCGCAGGGGCACTGGCACAAGCGCAGTCTGGTGCTGGTCAAGCAGTATGCCCGCATGTTGCAGCGCGAACCCTTGCTGGCGGAGATTGCCGGCCTGCTCGGGCGCAGCGAGCGGGATCGGCGGGCGCAGGAGCAACCTGTGCCGCCGGTGCAGGTGCTGGAGTTGGAGCCAGCACCCAGCGACGATGTGCCGGACGATCTGGTGGGCATCCATCAGGCGAGCGATCTGATGCGGCTGCTGCCAAGCGAGGCGGTGATGCTGGGCCTGCCCGAGCTGGAGCTGGAGTTCTATCGCCGCTATCTGGAGCGGCGCCTGCTCAGCTACCAGTCACGTGGCACCTTGCCGCGTCAGCGCATCATGCTGCGCACCCCGGAGCAGGGGGGGCAGCAGTTGCAGCAGCGAGGCCCCTTTATCGTCTGCGTCGATACCTCCGGATCCATGGGGGGTTATCCCGAGGAGTGTGCCAAGGCACTCTTTCTGGCGCTGCTCAAGGTGGCGATGGATGAGAAGCGCGGCTGCTACCTGATGCTCTTCTCCACCGAGGTGGCGACCCTCGAGATCACCGCCGATACCGGGCTGGACAAGGCGGAGCGCTTCCTCTCCATGAGTTTTCACGGCGGTACCGATCTGGTGCCCTGCCTGGAAAAAGCGCTGGCCAAGCTTGATGATCCCGCCTTTGCCAAGGCGGATGTGCTGGTCATCTCCGACTTTATCGCCCAGAGCCTGCCCCATCCCCTGCTCGATCAGATGAACCGCTATCGCCAGCGCCAGACCCGTTTTCACGCCGTCGCCATGTCCCGCCACGCCAAGCAGGCGCTGCTGCGGGTATTTGACAACAGCTGGCTGCTCGATTGCGGCCTGCGCGGCCGGCTGCTGCGGCGCTGGCAGCATCACTAGTGACCGGGAGGGGGCAACCCCTCTTGGGTTGTTATCCCGCCCCCTCTTTTTCGCTGTGCGTCCCCGCTTTTATTCCAACGCGATGATATCGCAGTAAAATGTGACTAGCCTGCCATTCGGGCTCTCTGTCCGGGTGATAGCCTTTACAACCATTGTTACAGGGGAAAGATGGTGATTTTCCGGCATCGGCTTGCCCGATGATCTTTCCCATTGATCCGGAGTGAGTATGAGCCGACTTGCCTTGCTGCTGTTGCTGGCGGCGTTCGGGCTGGCAGCCAAACCCTTGTCCCCCGAGCAGTTGGAAAATGAACTGGGAGGGATGGAGCGGGTCTATCAGCCGATCGAGTTGCTGCGGGAGCGCGTTGCCCGTTTGCAGCGGGACGGCAACGCCTATCCGCCGTCGCAGCAGATGCGGATCAGTCGTCTGGCTTGCTGGGCCCAATCGGCCGATGACATGCAGGAGTCCCGTACCGCCATCGCCAATGCGGAGCGGATGCTGGCCATTGCGCGCGAGCAGGGCGACGCCGCCGCCGTGGCGGAGCTGACGATTTGCCGCGGCTGGTTCAATCAGCTGCTCGGCGAGGTAGCGAAGGCTCGTCACGATTACGATGAGGGGCTGCGGCGGGCAAGAGAGGCCGCCTTGCCAAAGCTGGAGGCGCTGGCGCTGGCACGCCGTGGGGCCATGCTGTCGTTTCAGGGGGTCTCAGGCCAGGGGCTGATGGATCTCACCAAGGCGCACAATATCTATGAGCAGCTGGGGTTGCCCACCTGGTATCACCAGGCGCAGCTCGAGATTGCGGCAGCATTTCGCCGGATGGGCCTCTATGCCGAAGCGCTCGCCACCCTCAACCAGTTGAGTGAACACTTTGCCAGGAGCCACGATGGATTTGGCTCGGCAAGGCTAAGTGATCAGCTGGCGATGGTCTATCTGCAGACCGGGCGTTATCAGGATGCGCTGGGCGAGCTTGAACGCAGTGCGGCCTTTTATAATCAGCCTCAATATCTGATTGAGCATGCCGAACGCATGGTGATGCAGGCCGAGGCTCTGCTCGGGCTGGATCGCCCCGCTGATGCCGGACGCTTGTTGGCACAAGCGGTGAAGGTGCTCTCTCCCGACGTTGACCCCATCCTCCATGCGCATCTCGAGCTGGTGCGGGCGAGGTTGAGAGTCGAAGAGCAGGAACCGGCGCCAGCCTTGCGTGCACTTGAGAAGATTGAGCCGATTTTGAAGGTGGAAGGGCACGTACGCTTTTTGCTCGAGCTCTACTGGGTGCGCAGCCGGGCGCTCGAGTTGCAAGGCGATTATCCGGCGGCGCTGGCCGCATTGCGGGAGCATCTGGTGCAGGAGCAGCGGCTCGATCAGCTGTTACGGGAACAGAGCACGGCCTGGGTGCGCGGCGAGTTCGAGCTGGCCCGTCAGGAGGGTGAGAACGAGCGACTGCGAGTCGAACAGCGACTGCAGCAGCAGGAGCTGGAGCAGGTCAAGGAGCGTCGGTTCTGGCTGCTGGTGGTGATGGTGCTTTGCGGGGTACTGGCGCTGCTGACGATGGGGTGGCTGCTTGATCGCAACCGTCGGATGCGTCGTCTGGCCTTTACCGATGAGCTGACCGGCATCAACAACCGCCGTCGAGTGCTGCGGCAGGGCAGTGATATGCTGGCGCAGGCTCGCAGGCAGGGCACGCCATTTTGTCTGCTGGTGTTCGATATCGATCACTTCAAGCGGATCAACGATACCCTGGGACATCATCAAGGAGACAGGGTGCTGCAATGGGTCTCTCGGGCGGCAGATCGACAGCTGCGACACCAGGATCAGTTGGGGCGTACCGGCGGAGAGGAGTTCTTGATCCTGCTGCCGGATACCAGCCTTGAAGAGGCGTGCCGGGTGGCTGAGCGGATCCGTCACTCGGTCGCCAACCGGGCGCTGCCCGGCATGTCGTACCCGGTAACCATCAGTATCGGGTGTGTCTCTCTGCGAGACGATGATCAGGATCTGGCGGCCCTGATCCAGCGTGCCGACAATGCGCTGTATCGTGCGAAAGAGGCGGGGCGCAACCGGGTGGAGACAGACGAGTGACGGGCTGGGTATTGTCACTCACCAGGGTGTCATCGCTATTGGGGAGCACACTGATACGGCGATGATGCTCGTCCCCTGCGCTCGTTCTTGCCTGCGATGACAGATTGGCAAGCGCGAGCGCAGAAGACCGTCAGAAGGGCTTTATGCCCAGGCGCTGCCGCCATTGAGATGAAGCACTTCACCATTCATGTTCTTATTGCTCATCAGGAACAGCGCGGCCTGCGCATAATCCTCTCCCTCTCCCAAGCGCTTCAACGGCAGGCTTTGCGCCACGGCAGCCACTTTTTGTGGGTCATTGCCCAGTGCTTTAAGCAGCATGGGTGTGCGCATGGGGCCCGGGTTGATGACGTTGATCCGACGGGGGGTCAGCTCGGTAACCAGACTGTGAGCCAGCGTTTCAACCGCGCCAGCTGCAACGGCAGGGAGTGCTTTACCCAGTTGTGGGCGACGCGTCACCATCCCGGACGTGAGCACGATGGAGCCGCGTTCGGACAGTTTGGGTGCTGCGGCGCGGATCGCATGAACACTTCCCCAGAAGCGGCTGTCCATGTTGATTTTCAAATCCTCGATGGCAGCGGTGAGAAAGCTGCCTGGTCGCATGACGGCGGCGGTGATGACGAGATGATCCAGCGAATCCAGCTGGTTGAAAAAGTGATTGACGGAGTCGACGTCGAGAATATCCAGTTGATGGCCACTGGCACTTGGGCCCAGTTCAGCCAGTGCAGTGGCAAGCTGCTCACGGCTGGAACCGCCGATAATGACCTTGGCGCCTTGCTCGATCGCTTGCTGGGCGGTGGCCAGGCCAAGACCCGAGGTACCACCGATAATGACGATCTGTTGATTGTGCAGGGTGGAATGTTTCATGTAATGACCTCTCCATTATGTAGATACGATTTACATATTTGTAGCTGGGTAGGGAAAGTCCAAGTATGAAAATTTATCAAGAGTGGTTGTTGCTGGCATGAGGAGGGGGCCAAGTCCACGTGGTCCGGATGCTGCCATCCGATTCGGAGTGTTTGATTTTCTGTTCAGTTGGAACCTGTGGAACGGAGGAGCGGCCAAATTATCATCTCTTGTCAGGCTGGGTATTTTTCACTCGCGCGGGTATAATGTCGCGCAATTTTGCTTTGACTCAGGCGAGAAGACCCATGTAACGCAACCCTCCTCCCTCTCTCCACCAGGTTGGCAATACGCCAGCTGGCGTGGCTTTCGTTGCGTATACATGTGCCGTGAGCGGCATTCCGGATTTATTCCCACGGTGGCTGATGCCACCGCTCAATAGAAGAACGTTGAATTATGTCAGCTGAATTTCTGAGTGAAGTCTCCAAGAGACGCACTTTTGCGATCATTTCGCACCCGGATGCGGGTAAAACCACCATCACTGAAAAAGTCCTGCTGTTCGGACAGGCCATTCAGCGCGCCGGTACCGTCAAGGGCCGTGGCTCGGGTCAGCACGCAAAATCCGACTGGATGGAGATGGAGAAGCAGCGTGGTATCTCCATCACCACCTCGGTGATGCAGTTCCCCTATGCCGATTGTCTGGTCAACCTGCTCGACACCCCGGGTCACGAGGACTTCTCTGAAGATACCTACCGTACCCTGACCGCGGTCGACTGCTGCCTGATGGTCATCGATGCCGCCAAGGGTGTTGAAGACCGGACCCGCAAGCTGATGGAAGTCACCCGTCTGCGTGATACCCCCATCCTCACCTTCATGAACAAGCTGGACCGCGAAGTGCGCGATCCGATGGAAGTGATGGACGAGGTGGAGCGCGAGCTGAAGATCATGTGTGCCCCGATCACCTGGCCCATAGGCTGTGGCAAATCCTTCAAGGGTGTCTATCACCTCTACAAGGATGAGACCTATCTCTATCAGAGCGGTCAGGGCCACACCATCCAGGAGAAGCGGGTGGTCAAGGGGCTGAACAACCCGGATCTGGATGCCGCCGTCGGCGAAGATCTGGCCCGGCAACTGCGTGACGAGCTGGAGCTGGTGCAGGGCGCCTCTCCCGAGTTCGATCACGATGCCTTTATCGCTGGCGAGATGACCCCGGTCTTCTTCGGTACCGCGCTCGGCAACTTCGGTGTCGACCACATGCTGGATGGCCTGACTGACTGGGCGCCGTCTCCCATGCCGCGCAAGGCCGAGAGCCGCGAAGTGGTGGCGACCGAGGAGAAGTTCTCCGGCTTCGTGTTCAAGATTCAGGCAAACATGGATCCGAAGCACCGTGACCGTATCGCCTTTATGCGTATCGTATCAGGCACTTACAGCAAGGGCATGAAGATGCGCCATGTGCGTATCGGCAAGGATGTGAACATCTCCGACGCCGTGACCTTTATGGCCGGTGACCGTGAGCAGGCGGAGGACGCCTTCGCCGGTGACATTATCGGTCTGCACAACCACGGTACCATCCAGATCGGCGACACCTTCACCCAGGGTGAAGATCTCAAGTTCACCGGTATCCCGAACTTTGCACCGGAACTGTTCCGCCGCATCCGCCTGCGCGACCCGCTCAAGCAGAAGCAGCTGCTCAAGGGGCTGGTGCAGCTCTCCGAAGAGGGCGCGGTGCAGGTGTTCCGTCCGCTGATCAGCAACGATCTCATCGTTGGGGCGGTCGGTGTGCTGCAGTTTGACGTGGTGGTGTCCCGTCTGAAGAGCGAGTACAACGTCGAGGCCATCTACGAGGCGGTCAACGTCTCCACCGCCCGCTGGGTGGAAGGGACCGACGTCAAGAAGTTCGAAGAGTTCAAGCGCAAGAACGAGGTCAACCTGGCCCTCGATGGCGGTGACAACCTCACCTATATCGCACCGACCATGGTCAACCTGCGCCTGGCCCAGGAGCGTCACCCCGATGTGGAGTTCCGCCAGACTCGCGAGCACTGATAAGCGATTGCCTGCTCGGCAGACAAGATAAAAGAGACCCCGCTTCGGCGGGGTCTCTTGTTTTGTGCCGTTTTGCCTGTTTTAAGGAGGGATGCAGGGGGGAATTGTTCAGCATATACCAGTCGCAAGCAGCCCTCACCCTAGCCCTCTCCCGGAGGGAGAGGGAACCATCAGAGGTCTGCCTGAAAGATCGCGGAAGTGTTTTGTCCCCTTCTCCCCTTGCGGGAGAAGGGTTGGGGATGAGGGGGGCTACTCCAGTGTCAGCACCATACAGATCTCGCAATCCCCGTGGCCGGTGCAGCCAAGGGGGCTGGGCAGGTGTTCAAAGCCCAGTGATTCATAGAGGCTGGTGGCTTCGCGCAAGACCTCGGTCGTTTCCAGATAGCAGCGCTGATAACCAAGCGCGCGCGCCTCGTCCAGTGCCTGCAACACCAGCCGCTTGCCAAGGCCCAGTCCGCGCAGGGCGGGCATAAAGTACATCTTCTGCAGCTCGCAGACTCCCTCTTCTCCCGCCAATGGCGCGATACCACCACCGCCGAGGATGGAACCGTCCGGCCCTTCGATGACCCAATAGCGGCTCTTTTCCGCCTGATAGCTCTGGGAGAGGGTATCGAGATTGGGATCCGAGACCCCATACCCCTTGTCGGCGGTGAGGCCATATTCGGCCGAGACGGCGCGGATCACCAAGGCGATCTGGGGATTGTCTGCCGCCGTGATGGGGCGGATCTGGTAACCCCGCTGGCGACGGGCGCGGGAGAGGGCGCTGCGATAGAGCCGCAGCCCTTGCCACAGCTGCTCCCGCTCGGGCAGGCTCAACTGAGCCAGCATCTCTTCCATCGCCCCGTCCATCTCCCGGTGCAACTCCAGCAGCATCCCCTGACCGTTGACTGTGAGGCGGGCCTCCTTGCTGCGGCCGTCGGAGGGGTGCGGGTGCCAGCTGATAAGCTCCCGCTCGGCGAGGCGTGCCAGCGGACGGCTGGCGTTGGATTTGTCGATGTGCAGCTTTTCTGCCAGCTGCTGATTGGTGGCCGGGGCGTTTTCCAGCTCGATCAGCAGGTGAGCCTCGATGGGGGTGAGGGCCAGATTGCCGCACTGCTGGGAGAGCATGCCGAGTTCGCGAACCAGATCGCGCGACAGGGCGCGCAGGGGACGGGGATCCATATCGTGGGTTCCTTTTTTAGTTGTGCATGACAACTAAAATAGCGTAAAAGTTGTAATTCGCAACCTTTTGCTGTGATGACTTGCAGAATATGAGGTGAGCGGCAGCCCCGTTGATTGGGCTGCCGCAGGTGGGGCGGTCGTCAGGCGGCGGCTCTGATAGCCAGCTCCGGGCGGCGGGAGAAGCAGCGGGCCAACAGCAACATGGTGGCAACGCCTATGGTGCCCAGCACCAGCCAGGGGAGGGCCGGTTGTCCCTGTTGCAGCGAGAAGTCATAGAGGGAGCCGCCGCCCACATAGCCGGTCATGCCTCCCAGCGCCAGTCCGAGGCGGCTAAAGCCCATGTAGCTGCCGCGGGCTGTGGGGTTGGCCAGCCGGGTCATCAGGGTCTCCCGGGCCGGTTCACAGATGATGATCCCCAGATAGAAGCAGGCCAGCAGTACGAAGATGCCGGAGAGGGTGCTGACAAAGGCGACCAGCCCGATCCCCACCGTCATCAGCAGGATACCCGCCATCAGCCGGCTCTCCAGCCGATAGCGCCGCTCGCTGAAACGGGCGATAGGGTAGAGCAGCGCCAGTGACAGCGCCGTTTCCAGGCTGTACATCCAGCCCACTGCCGTGGTGGTGCCGGAGAGCTGCTTGACCAGAATGGGGAAAATCAGCATCACCTGTACCCACAGCATGTAGTAGCCGCTTAAGATCAGCACCAGTCGGCAGAAGGCGCGATCTGCCAGCACCTGTCCCAACCCTTCCCGCATCGGAGTCGGTTTGACCGAGAGGCGGTAGGCGGGCAGCAGGGTCCAGTTGCAGAGAGCCGCCAGGGTGAAGAGTCCGGCGCCCAGCAGGCAGACGTAGGTGAAGTCAAAGCGCAGCAGCCAGCTGCCGAGCAGGGCACCGGTGACGGCGCCTGCGCTCTCCAGCATCATCAGCAGGGAGATAAAGCGGCCCCGCTCATGGGGACGGGTGAACTTGATCACCAGTGCCGCCCGTGGCGGGTCGAACAGGCAACCGCCGAGTCCGGAGAGGAAGCAGGAGAAGATCAGCATGGCGCCGCTGTCGGCCCAGGCCAGGGTGGCAAAGCCGACGGCGCGCAGCAACATGCCGGTGACGATGAGCGGGCGGGCGCCAAAGCGGTCGGCCAGCGAGCCGCCAAAGATCCCCAGCCCCTGCTGGGTCAGCTGGCGCAGGCCGAGGGCCAGCCCCACCAGACCGGCCGCCCAGCCGATTTGATCGACGAAGCGCAGGCTGATCATCGGCATCACCACAAAGAAGCCCAGGATCACCAGTGTGGTATCCAGCGCCAGAAACCAGCGTCCCCAAAACCTCGCCCTATCGACCATAACGCCCTCTCATTCACAGATGCCTTCATTCTGGAGAGGGTTTAGATATAGTGGTAGACGACAACTACCTATATTTCATATCAGGATTATTTATGTCTATGGATCTGGACGATCTGCAACTGCTGCTGGATGTGGCCGAGCTGGGCAGCTTCAGTCAGGCAGCGGCCATTCGTGGCTGGTCACAGCCGCTGGTGAGCCAGCGGATTGCCCAGCTGGAGGAGAGCCTCGGGGCGCCACTGTTTCAGCGCCATCGGCGTGGCGTAACGCCGACCCGTGCTTGCGAGGAGTTTCTGCCATCGGCCCGCTCGGCGCTGGCGATCCTGAGCGAAGGGCGACTGGCACTGCAGGGGGCGCCAGCGCTGCCTTGTATCCGTCTCTCCAGCCTGCCATCCCTCACTTCGGTGGTGTTTGGCTCGCTATTGATGGAGCTGGTGGACGAGCCGTTCGAGATCCGCTGCACCACGGATCACTCCGGCGAGATCATGCAGTCGCTACTGACCGGGGAGGCCGATATCGGCTTTGTGCTCAAGCGTCCGCCGGTTGCGGGCCTGCAGATGGAGCTGCTCTGCTGCTCCCCCATTATCGCTATCGCCTCGCCATTGCATCCGCTGGCCGGTTGTCACGGCCTCACGCTGGAGGATATTGCCGACCAGCGGCTGGCGCCTCAGGTATGGGGGCCAGGGTGTGACGTCTTTATCCAGCAGTTGCGGCGGCTGCGGCGGGCCGCCAGCCCCCTGCATGCGGTGCAGCCCGCCAGTGCGGCGCGGGATCTGGCGCTGGAACACGGGTTCATCACCCTGATGCCGGAACTGGCCATCAAGCGGGATCTGGAGGTGGGGCGGCTGGTCAGGCTCGATGTGCGCAATCTGCCGCAGGAACATTGGGACGTGATGATGGCTTGGCGCGGTGGCAAGCGGCCCAACCCGGCTAGGGAAACCGTGTTGGCCACCGCTCGCACGCTGGCGAAACGGTGGCGCAATGAGTAGAGCGATGCGGGACAAGGCCCGCATCGGGTGGATCAGTAGCTGGCCTTGAGGGTCACGCCACTGAACGCGGAAAACCCTGACAGCTGCACATGCCAGGTGCCCGCCTTGGGATTGGTGAACGAGCAGCTTTCGTTATTGCCCCCCTTGTAGGGGCGGCAGTCGTAACTGCTGCTGGTGGGGGCGCTGCCAAAGCGGACGTAGAGGTCGGCATCTCCGGTGCCGCCGCTGCTGCTGATCTGCAGCGACCTGGTGCCCGCCGGCACGTTCAGGGTGTAGTTGAGCTTGCCACCCTTGCTGGCGGCGAGGTTGCTCACCGGCACGCCGTTTTGCAGCACGTTGTCGCTCGGTGGCGGCGTGGTGCCACAACTGGCATCGACCCCGACGGTCTGGAAGGCGCGTGCCACATCCGCCTGACTGTAACCCAGGTCGGCGGTCGCCCGGCTGACGCCGCAGGCCCCTTGCTGGTAGTTGGTGTTGGCGCCCCAGTAGAGGCGGTTGGCCAGCAAGAACACTTCAAATGCCTTGCGGGTGTTCCAGCCACTGCTGGTGGCGAGCAGGTAGAATGCGCGGTTATAGACCCCTGAGCTGTGGTGTACATCCATCCCCTCCTGATAATCCGCGGCATGGCCGATGGATCTGCCATCCCGGGTCGGATCCTCGAAGTAGCGCAGGGAGCCGTTGCCCTTGAAGATCTGGGCGCCGACCAGCCAGTCGTTGCTCCCCTTCATGTAGAACTCGGCCGCTTCCCCCGCCATATCGGAGAAGGCCTCGTTGATGCCGCCGGATTGTCCTGAATAGATCAGCCCGGAGTTCTGCTCGGTAAAGCCGTGGCTCACCTCGTGGGCCGCCACATCGAGGCTCACCAGCGGGTGGAAGGTGGTGGCGCCGTCACCGAAGGTCATCTGGCTGCCATCCCAGAAGGCATTTTCGTAATTCTTGCTGTAGTGAACCCGCATCTTCAGTTTGAAGGTGAGGGGCGCCGTGTTGTACCAGTTGCGGTACATGTCGAACACCACGTTGCCGAAGTAGTGGGCGTCGTTGAGGGGCGAATAGGCGCCGTTGATCTCCTTGACCCGGTTCTCCGGGCAGGTGAACTGGTGGATGGCACCGCCTGAGGTGGCGTGGTTGAGGTTGATGGTATCGACGTTGGGGCTGGTCATCCGGCAGTTGTCATCCACGATGAGCGGGCCAAAATCGGTGCCGTAGACGTATTTGCCGGTCTTGATGTTGCCCCCCGGGCCGGTGGCATCCTTGTGGTTGATCCCCTCCCAGCGTTTGAGCTCCTCACCGCTCTGGGCATCAAGAATGACGAAGGGGCGGCTTGGCTTGTCACCTTCGGCGATGAAGGAGACCTGATAAACCAGCCGGGCCAGCCCGTTCTCATCCTGCATCACGTAGAGTTTGACCTGCTCGTTGCTCCCCTTGCTACCCGCCTTGGCCTTGCTGGCGGCATCCTGTGGCGAGAGGGTGACGGCCGGGCTTGCCACATCCTGATCGATCTGGCGCAGCATGCGTCCACTGGCCTGTTGCAGCTGGCCGTTCAGGCTCTTGTCAGCCACTACGACCTGACCCATTACCGGGATGCCGTTCCAGACCTGCTCGTAGCGGATCCGCTGCTGGCCGTTGGGCAGCTTGACCACCCGCACCTGACGAAATTCGCCATCTTCCAGCTGCAAGGTACCACTCGCGGCACTGAGGCCTGTCATGGCCCGGATGCCGTTTGCCGTTACGTTGATCTCTACCTCTTGTGCCGCCAGTGCGGCACTTCCCCAGCAGGCCAGCGCAACGGCCAGATAAATTTTATTCATCTCTTCTTTCCTTAAATCGATGAGGTTGATAAACCGACCGAAGGTCGGGCGTTTTGAAGCTAGTGCCGGTGGGGGAAAGTGCCCCCTGTCAAAAGTGACAGCGCAGCACAAAGGGGTAGCAGGATCTGCCAAAGTGCCGTTTGGGGGCATTCTTCGGCGCCATGTGGAGAGCATTATCCGGTTTCAGACACCCACCCTCCTCTTTTGAGGGAGGAGAGAACGCACGCTGAGACCCTCTGCGATACCTGCCGGAGGGGAGGCGTAAAAGTGGCTGGCGCGGCCAGTGGCGATTGGCTACATTGGGTGCTGATTCGCTATTTGATCACTGATTTGAAAGGAGAATCCCATGTTTTCATGGCAGTTGGACGACGAGCTTGCGCTGCTCTTCTTGCAGCCAGATATGGCGAGCGAACTGTTTGCCCTCTGCAATGACAACCGGGAGTACCTCTCCCAGTGGCTGCCCTGGCCGCCACTGATCCAGCGCCCTGTCGACAGCGCCCTCTTCATTCGCAGTGCCATCGAGAAGTTCGCCCGCGGCGAGGGGCTCACCACTGCCATCGAGTATCAGGGGGAGGTGGTGGGGGTTATCGGTTACAACAGCATCGATCATGACCTTGGCAAGGTGGTCATTGGTTACTGGCTGGCGGAGCGCTGGCAGGGTAACGGCATCATCACCCGGGCCTGTCAGGCCCTGATCCACCACGCCTTCGAGGAGATGGGGATGGAGAAGGTGGAGATCAGCGCCGCCACCGATAACGAGCCCAGCAGGGCTGTTTGTGAACGGCTCGGGATGCAGCTTGAGGGGGTGACCCGGCGCGCAGAGCGGCTGGGCAACCGGATTGTGGACCATGCCCACTACAGCTTGCTGCGCGATGAGTGGCTAAGACAGAGGGAGTCCTGATGGCGCTGCCACATATCAAGACGGCCCGCACCCACCTGACCATACTGTCGCCGGATCGGGCCCCCATGATGCTCGACTTCTACCGGCGCAACCGTGACCATCTCACCCCCTGGGAGCCGCTTCGGGACGAGCACTTTTACACCCTCTCTTACTGGCATGCCCGGCTGCAGGACAGCTACAGCCAGTTCTTCAACGGCACCGGCGTCAATCTGGTGGCCCTCGATCCGGCTGGCGAGCGTGTGATCGCCACCTGCAACTTCAGCAATATCCTGATGGGGGTCTTCAAGGCGTGTCATCTGGGCTATGCCATCGACCAGCAGCATCAGGGGCAGGGGGTGATGAGAGAGGTACTGTCAGCCGCCATCGACTACCTGTTTCGGGAGCACGATCTGCATCGCATCATGGCTTGCTATATGCCTGCCAATCAGCGCAGCGGCGCCTTGCTGGAGCGGCTCGGCTTCGAGCGGGAGGGATTCGCGCGGGCGTATCTGATGATCAATGGTCGCTGGGAGGATCACATCCTCACTTCGCTGATTAATCCGGCCCCCTGAGCGACAGATAAAAAAACGGGCCCGAAGTTGCCTTCGGACCCGTCTTCGAATGAGGTGCAGGCTTAGTTGGCCTTGGCATCGCTCACTGCAGCTTCAACCTTGGTAGCGGCTTCGGTAGCAGCTTTTTCTACGGTTGCAGTCGCTTCGGAGGTGGCCTTCTCTACGGTAGAGGTGGCTTCGCTAGCGGCTTTTTCTACAGTGGCAGCAACTTCGGCGGCCGGAGCAGCAGCAGGAGCGGCAGCTTTTTCTTCTTTCTGACCGCAAGCAGTCAACATCAGACCCAGGATACCGGCTACCAGTACTTTGTTCATGTGCATTCCCTCAAATAAATATGGAGAGATGGTCTGTGCAACCATCACAGCGCCCACCGTTGCCCGGTATTGAAACAAGAAGCCGGGAGGCAGCAGGCGGGCGCAATATAGCCCCATTAGTTACCGATGAAAACGGATATCACAATGACATTTTTTCGTGCCGTGGATAAAAAGCTCCACTGCAACGACTGATATCAATACAAGATACCGTTAAATGGTGATAACTGCACAATAAAACACCGCTTTGCTGCCATCTTGTGGCGGTTTAACAAGGTCAAGGTTGGTCGAGTGCGGCCGATGACCCGTACCTTAGTCAGACAGCTTCTGACAGGGCAGCCGTTTTCCCTCAAGGTGGCTCTGACGGGCCAGATCCAGCAGCGCCATCACCGCCAGCGCTTCACTTGCTGGCACCGGGTTGCTTTCCTCGCCCTTGATGGCGGCGCAGACACCGCGATAGTAGGCGCCATAATCCCCCGCCTCACCCACCACGCTCTGCTGCTGCAACTGACCATCGACAATGCGGCTGAGCTGACCGGGTTCGCTATCCATGCCCCAATCCGCCGCCGGCGGCCGTTTGCCCAGCTTGAGCTGATCTTCCTGCACATCCATACCGAATTTCACGAACGATCCCTGGCAGCCGTGGACGATGAAACGCGGCATGGTGGCCGAGACCAGACAGCTGCCATGCAGAATAACCCGCAGAGCACCGTAACCCAGCACCACATGGAAGTAGTCGTCCGCCAGTGCGCCGGGGCGCTGCTCGGCCAGATCGGCCTGCAACCAGTCCGGCTGGCCGAACAGCTGCAATGCCTGATCCAGCACGTGGGGGCCGAGGTCGAACCAGAGGCCGGAACCCGGGCCACCCGCTTCGCGCCAGCGCTGGCGTACTTCGGGGCGATAGCGATCGAAGTGGGATTCGAACTGGGCGATCTGCCCCAGCGTCCCTTCGGCAATCAAACGGCGCACGGTAAGGAAATCCCCGTCCCAACGACGGTTGTGGAAGATGCTGAGCAGCCGCTGCTGCTTTTCGGCCAGCTCGACCAGCGCTTGCGCCTCGGCCAGATCCAGTGCGAAGGGCTTGTCGATCACCACATGTTTGCCTGCCAGCAGCGCTTGGCGGGCCAGAGGCGCGTGGGTGTCGTTGGGGGTGGCGATCACCACCAGATCAACGGTCTCATCGCTTAGCACCTCCTCCAGTGAACCGACCCGGCTGCCGGGCAGATCGGCCTGCACCTTGGCGGCATCGCGGCTCACCACCCAACTCAGGGACAAGCCCGGCGTGGTGGAGAGGAAGGGGGCGTGGAAGGTCTTGCCTGCAAAGCCATAGCCCACCAGGGCTGCGTTGAGAGTGTGGCTCATCGGGAGTTCTCCGCTGACATCGAGTGAGTGGGGTTGCCATCGCAGGCTCTCTGCCGGATGGCCATTCGTTGTAAAGGCGATACAAACGCGAAGGGGGCCGATGGCCCCCCGAATGTGCCCATCAGAGCACAGGATTTATTGCAAACACAAGCGGCGGCCGCGTCGGGTCATCAGCATCACCAGAGGCGGCAGCAGCAGCCACATATGCAGCGCCAGCTGGCTGAGCGGGTCGTGCATCAGGGCACCGGTCAAGCCAACGAGGGCGCCGGATCCGCTCATCTGGAACAGGCCGAGCAGGGCGGCGGCGGTACCGGCGCAGTGGCCGAACGGTGCCAGCGCCATCCCGGCGGCAGCGCCTAGGATCATGGCAAAGCCGATGCTGGAGAGGAATACCGGCCCCATCATCGCCAGCGGATGTTCTATGTGCATGGTCAAAGTCAGGGTGATGGCCGAGAGCATCAACACCAGCAGGCCGATGCGCAGGGTGCGTCTTGGCCCCACCTTGGCAATAAAGCGCGGCGCCATAAAGCAGGCCAAGATGTTGAGCGCGGCGTTGGCGGTAAACCAGTAGCTAAAGCCGCTCATATCGAGCCCCAGTTTCACCATCAGCTGCACCGGTGCGGCGGTGACATAAGCGAGGATCACCGCCATCGCCAGCATGCACAGCGCCGCGTTGAACAGGAAGCTGGGGGAGCGCAGCACCGGGCTGTAGCGAGACCAGCTGATGAGGGCCCCTTCGCTGCGGGTCTCTTCCGGGCGGGTCTCCGGCATCCGCCACATCAGCCAGCTGCCGACGATGAGCGCGTAACCGGCCATAAACCAGAAGTTGGCAGACCAACCCGCCTTGGCGGTGAGCCAGCCACCGAGCAGGGGGGCCAGCGCCGGAATAAAGCAGATGGCGCCATTGAGGTAGGAGATCATCTGGCCGCTCTTTTTCGGGCCGTAGCTATCACGTACCACCGAGAAGGCGGCGACCGAAGTAGCGCAGGCGCCGAAGCCCTGCAGCACTCGCGCCAGCATCAATTCGCCGAGGCTGGCGGCAAAACCGGCCCCCAGCGCGCTCAGGCCATAGAGCAGCACGCCGCCCAGCGCGATGGGCTTGCGACCGTAGCGATCGGCCAGCGGGCCAACAAGCAGTTGCCCCAGCCCCATGCTGAACAGGAACCAGGTGATGGTGCCCTGCATCAGAGTTACTTCGGCGCCCAGCTGCTCGGCCATCTGCGGAATGGCGGGCAGGTAGATGTCGATAGCCAGCGGACTGAACAGCACCAGTAGTACGAGCAAAAGTATCAATGGCATCTGTCACCTCTTTAGTCAGCCAGGTTAATGAATTGGGGCGCGAGTCTACTGACTCACAGTAATGAATAGAAATGGTATTTAATCACTTTGGTTATTCCATTATGGAAACATGTATTAAAAAGCTGGTTATTCGATGGCGGCAAATCCCCCGTAACCCCATCACAGCGGGTGTAATTGACGCTTTTACTAAACGCTTGCGCCGCATAGAATGCGCAGATTATTTTTGCGGAGGTGCTCGATGAACAAGCTTGTCCTGGCAACAGGTAACCAGAAAAAGGTGAAGGAATTGGCCGCCATGCTGGCCGATATGAAGATCCAGGTGATCCCACAGAGCGAGTTTGCGGTCTCCGATGCCGATGAGACCGGCACCACCTTCGTCGAGAATGCCATCATCAAGGCCCGCCACGCTGCCCGCATTACCGGTCTGCCCGCCGTGGCCGATGACTCCGGTCTGGAAGTCGATCTGCTGCAAGGGCGCCCCGGCGTCTACTCCGCCCGTTTTGCCGGTGTGGGGGCTGGTGACAAGGCCAACATCGAGAAGCTGCTC
This sequence comes from Aeromonas sp. S12(2024), assembly GCF_041402305.1. Taxonomy (NCBI): domain Bacteria; kingdom Pseudomonadati; phylum Pseudomonadota; class Gammaproteobacteria; order Aeromonadales; family Aeromonadaceae; genus Aeromonas; species Aeromonas sp. S12(2024). Next base: position 24,045 of record NZ_JBGLRB010000023.1, on the reverse strand, counting down.
GGCGAGCTGCAAGGTGCCCCCGAGTACCTGAAGAGCGCCCGCTTCTGGTGCGTGCTGGTCTATATGCGCCACGCCGACGATCCCACCCCCATCATCTGTCAGGCGAGCTGGGAAGGGATGATCATCGATGAGCCGCGCGGTCAGCACGGTTTCGGCTATGACCCCGTCTTCTTCGTGCCGGATCACGACTGCACCGCCGCCCAGATGCCCGCCGAGCTGAAAAACCAGCTCAGCCATCGCGGTCAGGCACTGGCCAAGCTCAAAGCGGCGCTGGCTGCGGCGCACTGAGTCACTTCGCCACCTTGTCGGTAACACACGGTCAATCACACATAGTCATCTACAATGGGGGCCTTGAGCCCCCGTTTTATTGGAAGCCCCATGCTGCAACTGCCGCCGCTCTCTCTCTATATTCATGTGCCCTGGTGCGTCCAGAAGTGCCCTTATTGTGACTTCAACTCCCATGCCCAGAAGGGGGAGTTGCCTCACCTCGAATATGTCGCCGCCCTGCTGGAGGATCTGGATCAGGATCTGAAGTGGGCGCAGGGGCGGCCGCTCTCCTCGATCTTTATCGGCGGCGGCACCCCCAGCCTGCTGACGGTGGAGGCGATGCAAACCTTGCTGGACGGGGTGCGGGCACGCATTGTGCTCACCGCGGATTGCGAGATCACCATGGAGGCCAACCCGGGCACGGTGGAGGCGGACAAGTTCGCCGGTTTCCAGCGCGCTGGCATCAACCGTATCTCCATCGGGGTGCAGAGCTTTCAGCAGGAGAAGCTGACCCGCCTCGGCCGCATTCACGGCCCGGAAGAGGCGCGCAAGGCCGCGGCACTGGCCCATGCCATCAAGTTGCCTACCTTCAATCTGGATCTGATGCACGGTCTGCCGGATCAGAGTCTGGATGATGCCCTTTATGACCTGCAGCAGGCGATCGACTGCGCCCCGCCGCACCTCTCCTGGTATCAGCTCACCATAGAGCCGAACACGGCCTTTGCCTCCAAACCGCCCAAACTGCCGGAAGATGACACCCTGTGGGACATCTACGAGCAGGGCCACGCCATGCTCACCGCCAGCGGTTATCGCCAGTACGAGATCTCGGCTTATGCCAAAGAGGGTTACCAGTGCCATCACAATCTCAACTACTGGCGCTTTGGTGACTATCTGGGGATCGGCTGCGGCGCCCACGGCAAGGTGACTGATCTTGCGGATCAGCAGATCCTGCGCACAGCCAAGGTGAAGCATCCGAAAGGGTATCTGGACAAGAGCCGTCCCTATCTGGACGAGCAGTGGCAGGTGACGGCAGACGATCTGCCGCTCGAATACTTTATGAACCGCTTCCGCCTGTTTGAACCTGCCCCCAAGGCGGAGTTCGAGGCCTATACCGGCTTGCCACTGGAGCGGGTCGAGACAGTGCTCGCCATCGCCCAGAGCAAGGAGCTGATCGAGGATCTGGGGGATAGCTGGCAGCTCACCTCCCTCGGCCATCGCTATCTGAACGTGCTGCTCGAACTCTTTATGGATGAGTGATACCAATCACATTAAAGATTCTCTCTCAACTTGAGAGAGGATGAGGAGAGATAACCGTAGGGTGCAATGAAATTGCACCATTATTGGAGCCGCGAGGTTGCCGGTGCAATGCGCTTCGCTTATTGCACCCTACGTCTGTCGTGAGCCAGTTTTGGCGAACCGTGTTTCGAGATAACAATCAGGGCGCCATTGGCGCCCTGATTGTTTATGGTCGGTAGAAACCCGCTCAGCAGCAGACGCGGATCATCTGCTGTTGGCCGGGCTCCCACCGCTTGCCAAATTTGGCCTTGCGCTGGTAACTCCCCTTGCCCTTCTTGTTGCGCTCGACCCGGCTGCGAAACAGGGGATCGGAGAGCAGGGCGTGCAGATGGTTATCCTTTATTTCGCCGCGCTGATGGGCATAGCAGCCCCCTTGCGCATTTTCCTCACGGGGGAAGGCGGGTTGGTCGACCCGAATGTTGGCCATGATGGCTCCTCTTCTTTTCTCTTGGTGTGTTGATGCTTGTGTCTGGATGGCGGTTTTCGCTGCGGGCGCCTGTTCAGGCTAACGCCCGGCAACCGGATGCACTGGCACCGGTTAAAAACGCGGCGATTTTGTCACCAAATTGCCGCCAGAGCAATGCGTCGGCGGCGCCGAGTCAGTCACACTGAGCCAGGCACGCTCAGTCAGGCATACCATGTCAGCCATGAACCGGGTCATGCTGGTCGTGGCTGTGGTGCTCGTGATGGGCCGGGGCGCCAGATTCCAGCGTCTCGAGGATGGCGCAGTGCTCCGCCGAGCGGGGGCCGCCGCAGCAGATATTGGAGAGCTCGCGCAGGTTGTCGCGAAAGCGGGTCAGTTCGATGATCTTCTGCTCCACCTGGGCCAGCTTGGTGTCGGCCACCGCTTTCACCTCTTGACAGGTGACTTTGGCCTTGTTGGTATCGAGGTCGAGCAGCTCGCCGATATCGGCCAGCGAGAATCCCACCGACTTGGCGCGAATGATGAACTCCAGCCGCCGCTTGTCCTGTTCGCTGTAGAGGCGGTAGCCGGATTCGTTGCGGATCCCCGGTGAGATAAGCCCGTTCTTCTCGTAAAAACGCAGGGTATCTGCCTTGACCCCGCACGCCTTGGCCAGTTCACCGATCCGATACATGCTCTCTCTCCCCTTGAATATATGCCGCAACAAAAACCGGAATCCACTATCACCCCTTTGCCCATGGATTGCCAGCCAAGGGCATAAAAGGGGCAGATAAACATCTCATGGCGACCCTTTTTCCCATAAAACACTGAAAGTGAAAACGTTTCGAGAAAATCAAGTGGAAAACGTTTAACGCCGCGCCAAATAAGGCTTTGCTGTTTCAAAAAATCCACCACAGGTCACATTTTTTGTGTAGAATACGCGCCCATAACAGAGCGCCGCACCAAGCGGGCATTTCCTAAAACGCTTTTGCCGGATGTCGGGGCGAGAGTGGTTTGCGAAATCCCCCACTTCCATTTATTTGGGGACTCTCTGTGTTGAGCCTCGCCTCCCATGGAACGGTCCCCGTTATGTTGAGGACGATAGTGTGATGGAACAAGCTCGACCCATTCGCCGTGCACTGCTGAGTGTGTCTGACAAAACTGGCATTCTGGAATTTGCCAAGGCACTCAACGAGCGTGGTGTTGCCCTGCTCTCCACGGGCGGTACCGCCAAGCTGCTTGGCGAGGCGGGTCTGCCGGTGACCGAGGTCTCCGACTACACGGGTTTCCCTGAAATGATGGATGGCCGGGTCAAGACCCTGCATCCCAAGGTTCATGGCGGCATCCTCGGCCGTCGGGATCAGGATGACGCCATCATGGCCCAGCACGCTATCTCCCCCATCGACATGGTTGTCGTCAACCTCTACCCGTTTGCTGCCACCGTGGCCAAAGCGGGCTGCACCCTGGCCGATGCGGTCGAGAACATCGACATCGGCGGCCCGACCATGGTGCGTTCTGCCGCTAAAAACCATAAAGATGTCGCTATCGTCGTCAAAGCTGCCGACTATGATCGGGTTATTCGCGAAATGGATGCCAACGGCAACAGCCTGAAACTGGCGACCCGTTTCGATCTGGCCATCGCGGCATTCGAGCACACCGCCGCCTACGACGGCATGATCGCCAACTACTTCGGCACCATGGTGCCCTCTTATGGCGACAACAAGGAGGGTGACGAGGAGTCCCGTTTCCCGCGCACCTTCAACAGCCAGTTCATCAAGAAGCAGGACATGCGTTACGGCGAAAACAGCCATCAGGCTGCCGCCTTCTACGCCGAAGAGCATGCCGCACCGGGTTCCGTCTCCAGAGCTGTCCAGCTGCAGGGCAAGGCGCTCTCCTACAACAACATCGCCGATACCGACGCGGCGCTGGAGTGTGTGAAGGAGTTCGACGAGCCGGCCTGCGTCATCGTCAAGCACGCCAACCCCTGCGGTGTGGCCATCGGTAACGACCTGCTGAGTGCCTACGATCGCGCTTACCAGACCGACCCCACCTCCGCCTTCGGCGGCATCATCGCCTTTAACCGTGAGCTGGATGGCGCCACTGCCGCTGCCATCGTTGCCCGCCAGTTTGTCGAAGTGATCATCGCCCCGACCGTCAGCCAGGAGGCCCGCGATGCGGTCGCCGCCAAGCAGAACGTGCGTCTGCTCGAATGCGGTCAGTGGACGGCTCCGGCGCAAGGGTTTGACCTCAAGCGCGTCAACGGCGGCCTGCTGGTACAGGAACGGGATCTCGGCATGGTGACTTTGGGCGACCTGACAGTGGTCAGCAAGCGTCAGCCGACCGAGGCCGAGCTGCAAGATCTGCTGTTCTGCTGGAAAGTGGCCAAGTTCGTCAAATCCAACGCCATTGTCTACGCCAAAGATGGCCAGACCATCGGCGTCGGCGCAGGCCAGATGAGCCGTGTTTATTCGGCCAAAATCGCCGGTATCAAGGCGGCGGATGAAGGATTGACCGTGGCGGGCTCCGTGATGGCCTCCGATGCCTTCTTCCCGTTCCGCGACGGTATTGATGCTGCCGCGCAGGCCGGTATCTCCTGCGTGATCCAGCCGGGTGGCTCGATGCGCGATCAGGAGGTGATCGATGCCGCCGACGAACACGGCATGTGCATGGTGTTCACCAACATGCGCCATTTCCGTCATTGATGGGTCAGGGGCTGCCGATGGCGGCCCTTTTGTTGTCTCTTTTCAACTGACTATTTCCGCTGACTGACGGCCCGGGTGGCCGTCCAGTGACCACAAATAGAAGCGAGCGATACGATGAAAGTACTGATCATTGGCAACGGTGGCCGCGAACACGCCCTGGCCTGGAAGGCCAAACACTCCCCGCTGGTACGCCACGTTTTTGTGGCGCCGGGCAATGCGGGCACCCAGCTTGAGCCGGGTGTCGAGAACGTTGCCATCGAGGCGACCGATATCGAAGGGCTGCTGGCCTTTGCCAAAGAGAAGCAGGTCGGCCTCACCATCGTCGGGCCGGAAGCGCCGCTGGTGAAAGGGGTGGTGGATGCCTTCCGCGCTGCCGGTCAGCCGATCTTTGGCCCGACCGCTGCCGCTGCCCAGCTGGAAGGCTCCAAGGCTTTCACCAAGGATTTCCTGGCCCGTCACGCCATTCCGACCGCCGAGTACCAGAACTTCACCGAAGTGGAGCCAGCACTCGCTTACTTGCGTGAGAAAGGCGCCCCCATCGTCATCAAGGCCGATGGTCTGGCGGCGGGCAAGGGGGTGATTGTCGCCATGACCTTGCAGGAAGCGGAAGACGCGGTGCGCGACATGCTCTCCGGCAATGCCTTTGGCGAAGCGGGCTCCCGGGTGGTGATTGAGGAGTTTCTGGAGGGTGAAGAGGCGAGCTTCATCGTCATGGTCGATGGCGAGCACGTGCTGCCGATGGCCACCAGTCAGGATCACAAGCGGGTTGGCGACGGTGATACCGGCCTCAACACCGGCGGCATGGGGGCTTACTCCCCGGCGCCGGTGGTGACCGCCGAGGTACATCAGAAGGTGATGGAGCAGGTGATCATGCCGACCGTGCGCGGCATGGCGGCCGAGGGCAACGTCTACACCGGTTTCCTCTACGCCGGTCTGATGATCGACGGTGCAGGCAATCCCAAGGTGATCGAGTTCAACTGTCGTTTCGGCGATCCCGAGACCCAGCCCATTATGCTGCGGATGCAATCCGACCTGGTGGAGCTCTGCCTGGCCGCTTGCGCAGGCAAGCTGGATCAGAAAGAGGCCATCTATGATCCCCGCGCCGCTATCGGCGTGGTGTTGGCGGCGGGTGGCTATCCTGGCGATTACAGCACCAACCACCCCATCAGCGGCTTGCCGGTGGATGAAGTGGCGGGTGAGAAGGTGTTCCATGCCGGTACCCGCCTGGAGGGCGATACCAGCCTGACCGCTGGCGGCCGCGTGTTGTGCGCAACCGCCCTCGGCCATACTGTGGCAGAAGCCCAGCAGCGTGCCTATCAGCTCGCTGGCCGCATCAAGTGGGATGGCGTCTTCTACCGCAAGGATATCGGCTGGCGCGCCATTGCTCGCGAACAGGAGTAACTGACGCACGCAAATGGCCAGCTGATTCAGACCCCGCTACGGCGGGGTTTTTTGTCCCTGTTTACCGCTTTCAACCATCCCCATGGTGCTTGTCACCTGCGTTCAGTCAGTTACCAAGCGCAAACAAGCGCGGCATATCTGTCACTATTTGCCACAAAAAACAGCATTTTTCACAAACGTTTCACCATGAGTCATGGCATCATGCTGGTGATGAATTCTTGTTTGGATTCATAAGTACCCCTAACAATTCGAGCATGTCGTTATATAAGGAAATCCCATGTTGAAAACCGTCCGCCCCCTGCTGCCCCTGATGTTTGGCCTGATGACCCTGCCTGCCGTGGCGGGTGATCTGGAACAGCCGATGAAGAAGATTGGCTTCAACTACAAGCAGGCCGTCAAGGCTGATGATGCGGCCACCATGGAGAAGCACATCAACGAGATGAAGGCCCAGCTGGATGTGGCCAAGCAGAAGAACATGCCGGCCGCCAAGAAAGAGAAATTCCTTGAAGGGATGAACGAGGTACAGACCGAGCTGGACGCCAGCCTGGCCGCACTCAAGGCGGGTGATGAGGCCAAGGCGCGCGAACATCTGGCCAAGGTCAACGACCTGAAGAAGGAGTACCACAAATATGCCAAGCAAAAAGGGTGAGCCCTTTCGCTGGGATCCGCTGGTTCGCCTGACCCACTGGGGCTTGGTGGCGGTCTGCATCAGCAATCTCTGGGTTAACGAAGCGGGCGAGGAGTGGCACGAGTGGCTGGGTTACGGCGCCATTGGGCTGGTCTCCTTGCGTCTGCTCTGGGGGCTTACTTTTGCCCGTGGCTACGCTCGCCTTGGTGCCCTCATCCCCAGTGGTGAGGATTTTCGCCAGCAAGCGCGCGAGATGCGTGAGCGGCAGCCTCCGGCACCGGGTCATCACGGTAGCGGCAAGCTGGCCGTGTGGGCGCTCTGGCTGGTTGTGCTGGCCACCGCTGGCAGCGGTTGGTTTCAAAATACCGAGACGGGATTTGAACTGGGAGCTGACGAGTGGCATGAGTGGTGCGTGGTGGCACTACAGGGGCTGATAGGTCTGCACCTGCTGGCCATCGTCTTCACCTCCTGGCGTCAGCGCAGCAATCTGGTTACCCGGATGCTGCCTGCCATCGGGCGTCGCTCATCCATCCAGAGCGGCAGCAACGAGCAAACCTGAGGCTCAGCATTAGGCTCCTTGTCTCTGAGTGAGGCGCCTGATCCGGACCCTGCCCAGACCCGCCCATGGCGGGTCTTTTCTATGACCTCATCCAGCTCATCACAGGGCATTGCCCGATACGTAGATGCAAAAAGGCCGCTCATCATGAGCGGCCTTTTTCAATTTGGTGGCCCCTGGGGGACTTGAACCCACGACCAATCGATTATGAGTCGACTGCTCTGACCAACTGAGCTAAGGGGCCAAATTGTGCGTTTAGCGGCGTGGATTATAGGGGAAGAGGAAAGGGCAGTCTATAGGCATATCAACCACTTGGCGACTAATTGTCCAGCTTGATTGAGGGCGCAAAGAGGGTCGCAAGGGTAAATGCCAGACAAAACAAAGCCCCGCATGGCGGGGCTTTGGCAGAGCAGTTTGACACAGGGTCAGGACTATTCGTCCAGGAAGCTGCGCAGCACTTCCGAGCGGCTCGGGTGGCGCAGTTTGCGCAGTGCCTTGGCTTCGATCTGACGAATACGCTCACGGGTAACGTCGAACTGTTTGCCCACTTCCTCGAGGGTGTGGTCAGTGTTCATGTCGATACCGAAACGCATCCGCAGTACCTTGGCTTCGCGGGCGGTCAGGCCAGCAAGCACTTCGCGGGTGGCGTTGCGCAGGCTTTCGCTGGTCGCCGCATCCGCTGGCAGAGCCAGGGTGGTATCTTCGATAAAGTCGCCCAAATGGGAATCTTCATCATCACCGATGGGCGTCTCCATGGAGATAGGCTCTTTGGCGATCTTCAGTACCTTGCGGATCTTGTCTTCCGGCATGCCCATGCGCATGGCCAGCTCTTCCGGGTTCGGTTCGCGCCCCATCTCCTGCAGCATCTGACGGGAGATACGGTTGAGCTTGTTGATGGTCTCGATCATGTGTACCGGGATACGGATGGTACGGGCCTGATCCGCGATGGAGCGGGTAATGGCCTGACGGATCCACCAGGTAGCATAGGTCGAGAACTTGTAGCCACGACGGTATTCAAACTTGTCTACCGCCTTCATCAGACCGATGTTGCCCTCCTGGATCAGATCCAGGAACTGCAGACCGCGGTTGGTGTACTTCTTGGCGATAGAGATAACCAGACGCAAGTTGGCCTCAACCATCTCTTTCTTCGCACGGCGGGCTTTGGCCTCACCGATGCTCATGCGACGGTTGATATCCTTGATCTGGGCAATCGACAGACCGGTCTCTTCTTCAATCTGCTGCAGCTTGCCGATGGCGCGCTGGATATCCTCGTCCATTTCAACCAGACGAGGAGACCAGGCTTTGCCAGCCTGCTTCTGGTATTCGAACCAGGCAGTTTCACACTCGTTGTTGGTGAAGGCCGCGACGAAGGTTTTCTTCGGCATCTTGGCCTGCTCAACGCAGAGCTTCATGATGATGCGTTCCTGCACGCGGACGCGCTCCATCATTTCACGCATGTTGTTGACCAGGCGATCGAACTGCTTGGGCATCAGGCGGAATTGACGGAATACATCGGCCAGCTGGGCGATGGCGGCCTGGGTATCTTCGTGCGCGCGACCATTCTTCTGAATGGAGAGGCGGGTCACTTCATACTGGGCACGCAGTTCGCCAAACTTCTCGCGAGCGACTTCCGGATCCGGACCACCGTCACCGTCGTCGTCAGAGCTGTCGCCATCTTCGTCTTCGTCTTCTTCGTCCTCTTCATCTTCGTCGGCCAGATCGTCTTCGCCGAGCTCGGAACCGATATGCGTGGCGGTAGGTGCCATGTCTTCGGTTTCGTTCGGGTCAATAAAGCCAGAGATGATGTCAGAGAGACGCAGCTGCTCGGCTTCGTACTTGTCGTACTGTTCGAGCAGGTAAGTGATTGCTTCAGGGTACTCGGCTACGGAGCTTTGTACCTGGTTGATACCGTCTTCGATCCGCTTGGCGATGTCGATTTCGCCTTCACGGGTCAGCAGTTCGACGGTACCCATTTCCCGCATGTACATGCGGACGGGATCGGTCGTGCGACCAATCTCAGATTCAACAGATGCCAGAGCCTGGGCCGCTGCTTCGGCAGCGTCCTCATCGGCGGTACCACCTTCAGCCATGATAAGGTCATCGGCATCCGGAGCGTTTTCAACCACTTGAATGCCCATATCGTTGATCATCTGAATGATGTCTTCGATCTGGTCTGAATCGACAATGTCTTGCGGGAGGTGATCGTTCACCTCGGCATAGGTCAGGTAGCCCTGTTCTTTACCTTTGGCAACGAGGAGTTTAAGCTGAGACTGCGGGGTTTGCTCCATAGAACTCATCCGGTTGGTGTTGCTAGGTTGCGCGTACAGTGCGCTGCTGCGCAAATAGCCAATTCTAATAGAAAACCGCCAGACATGCTATGTCTGGTTGCGGCGTCGGTCATGAGAAACCCCTGCCCGCAGTATTGTCGGGGCCAGGCGGTTATAAAAATTTTGCTTTTCATCCCGTCGATTCGGGCAACGCTATCCATATTGGGACTAATCACTCAAATATCAAGCCCCACTCTCATTTCTTTTCTCAATTTGCACCTCTCTTATCAGCATCATCAGCTCTTGGGTTTCTTCGGAGCTTAGTCCTTCCTGAGCCACTTTGGCCTGCAATTCTTCGATCCGCTGTTTCAGAAACTGGTTGATGAAGCCGACGAAGGTGTCCTGCAATTCTCCCAGAATATCCGGCTCCTGATCGAGTTTGATCTCCTCGAACAGGTCGTGCATGGCCAGCTGAGCAAGGATCTCTCCCTCCTTGGTACCACGCCAGTGTTCCAGCAGGATACCGGTTGTGATACCGGGCTGTGCCAGGATTTGCTGGTGCAGTTGCAGCAGGAACTTGATGCCCTGTACGCGTAGCCCGGCCAATTCCGGCATGGGGGGAAGTTCAGCCGTTACTGCCGGATATTGCACCATCAGTGCCAGCGCACGCCGCAGTGGCGTCAGCTTGGCTGCCTTGGGTTTGTTGACTTCGGTCTTGGGCTGACTGTTGCGGGCAAAGAGCTCGGCGATGCGCTGCTTGTTCTCACCCCAACGCATCATGCTGGAGAGACGAGTGATCAGCCCTTCGCGGGTAAACCCTTCCGGAACGCGACGAATAAGCTCGGCGGCCTTGTTGGCTACTTCGAACTTGCCTGCCTCACCGGAGAGCGCCGCATCGCGACCGAGACGCTCGAACATGAAGTCGGCGAACGGTTGGGCTTGATCGAGCAGGGCTTCAAAACCCTCCTTGCCGATCTGGCGTACCAGCGAGTCGGGATCCTCGCCATCGGGCAGGAACACGAACTTCAGCTCGCGGCCATCCTGCAGATGAGGGAGGGCATTATCCAGCGCGCGCCAGGCGGCTTCACGACCGGCGTTGTCACCATCGTAGCAGCAGACTACCTCGGCGGTGGTGCGAAACAGGGTGTGGATATGGTCGCTGGTCGTTGCAGTACCCAGCGCCGCCACCGCATAGTCGATGTCGTACTGACCGAGTGCCACTACATCCATGTAGCCTTCCACCACCAAGATCCGGCGTGGATCCTTGTGTGCCTGCTTCACCTCGTAGAGACCGAACAGCTCCCGCCCTTTATGGAAGATGGGAGTTTCCGGCGAGTTCAGGTACTTGGGGGTGCCATCACCCAGCACCCGGCCACCGAAACCGATGACCCGGCCACGCTTGTCACGGATCGGGAACATGATGCGATCGCGGAAACGATCATAACTCCCCGGGCCATTGTCACGGGTGATCAGCATGCCGCCCGAGATAAGCAACTGCTCGTGATCCCTGCTGGTACCAAAGCGGCGGCGCACCTGATCCCAATCGCTCGGTGCATAGCCAATGTTGAATCGTTTGACCACTTCACCGGTCAGACCGCGGCTTTTGAGATACTCCACCGCATGGGGAGCACTCTTGAGGTTGCTCTCGTAGAAGCGGGCGATCTGGTTCATCAGCTCGAACAGATCCTTGCTGACGGCGGGCTGGCTATTGGCCGAGCCGCCGATGCTCTGCTCGCGAGGTACCTGCATGCCTTGCATGTTGGCGAGCTCTTCGATGGCATCGGGAAATTCGAGACCGTCGTACTCCATGACAAAGCCGATGGCGTTGCCGTGGGCGCCACAACCGAAACAGTGGTAGAACTGCTTCTCCTGGCTGACGGTAAAAGAGGGGCTTTTTTCGTTATGAAAAGGGCAGCAAGCCTGGTAGTTCTTACCGGCTTTTTTCAGCCGCACTCGCGAGTCGATCAGCTCGACTATGTCTGTGCGTACGAGCAGATCGTCGATAAAGGATTGGGGGATCCTGCCTGCCATAACCGTCCTGTTTCATTGCGGAGAAAATAAAAAAGCCGCGCATTCCAAGGGAAGCACGGCTTCTTCGACCAAACAAGAGAGTTGCCTGTTACGCCAAGCGGGTTTTCACCTGAGCACTGACGGCGCCGACATCGGCACGCCCCTGAATTTTCGGCTTCAAGACAGCCATGACCTTGCCCATATCAGCCATGGCGGCAGCACCACTTTCAGTGATGGCTTGCTCGATCAGGGCTGCAATTTCATCTGCGGTCAGCTGTTGCGGCAGGAATTCCTGCAACACAACGATCTCGGCGGACTCTTTGTCGGCGAGATCCTGGCGACCGGCAGCTTCAAATTGGCTGATGGAATCGCGGCGCTGTTTAACCATTTTGGTCACGACAGCGAGGATATCCTCATCATTCAGCTCGATACGGGTATCGACTTCACGTTGCTTGATTTCTGCCATCAACAAGCGGATCGCTCCCAGACGTGCCTTATCTTTGGCAAGCATGGCGAGTTTTTGCTGATCCTTAAGTTGATCCTTCAGAGACACGGCAATATCTCCCGATTAGTACAGGCGGATACGACGTGCGTTTTCGCGAGACAGCTTCTTGGCGTGACGCTTGACAGCAGACGCTTTGGCGCGCTTACGAATGGTAGTCGGCTTCTCGTAGAACTCACGGCTACGAACTTCGGACAGGATACCGGCTTTTTCGCAAGAACGCTTGAAACGACGCAGAGCAACGTCAAACGGCTCATTTTCACGGACTTTGATTACTGGCATGTGCCTTTCACCTCAGTGATAAATTGTTAGCTGACCTTCAATCGATCAGCATGTCTTAAAATGGTGCGAAATTATACTCTGGACAGGGAATGAAAGTAAACCCGCAGAGATCGCTCTGGTTTAAAAAACCCGCGAAGGTTACCATAGCCGTCTCATTTTAGCAGTGAAATTTTTTAGCAATGCGTGTATTGGGCATAGAGACATCCTGTGACGAAACCGGGATCGCGATCTTCGACGATCAAAAAGGGATCCTTTCCCATCAGTTATACAGCCAGGTCAAGCTGCATGCGGACTATGGTGGCGTCGTCCCCGAACTCGCCAGCCGGGATCATGTTCGCAAGACGATCCCGTTGATCCAGGCCGCATTGCAAGAGGCGGGACTGGGCAAAGATGACATCGACGGCATCGCGTATACCGCGGGTCCGGGTCTGGTTGGCGCCATTCTGGTGGGGGCGACTATTGGCCGTTCGCTGGCGATGGCATGGAACAAGCCTGCTATCGCCGTCCACCATATGGAAGGGCACCTGCTGGCCCCAATGCTGGAAGAGAAAGCTCCAGAGTTCCCCTTCGTGGCGCTGCTGGTCTCTGGTGGTCACTCCATGCTGGTACGAGTTGACGGCATCGGCAGCTATCAGCTGTTGGGGGAATCCATCGATGATGCCGCTGGCGAAGCGTTCGACAAGACCGCCAAGCTGATGGGGCTGGACTATCCGGGTGGTCCGCTGCTCTCCCGTCTGGCCGAGAAGGGCACTAAGGGGCGCTTCCACTTCCCCCGTCCGATGACAGATCGTCCCGGACTCGACATGAGCTTCTCCGGCCTCAAGACCTTCACCGCCAACACCATCGCCGCCAATGGTGATGATGAGCAGACCCGTGCCGATATCGCTCGGGCGTTTGAAGATGCGGTGGTCGATACCCTGGCCATCAAGTGCCGTCGTGCCTTGAAAGAGACCGGTCTTAAGCGTCTCGTGGTCGCTGGCGGCGTCAGTGCCAACCGTCACCTGCGTGCCCAGTTGGCCGAGCTGATGGAGAGCCTCAAGGGTGAGGTGTTCTATCCGCGCACTGAATATTGCACTGATAACGGCGCCATGATCGCTTACGCCGGTATGCAGCGCCTTAAAGCAGGTGTGTTTGAGCCGCTGGTTGTTAAAGCCGTGCCGCGCTGGCCGCTGGATACTCTGGATCCGGTCTGATCCGAAGGATCCCGCCTTCTGGCGTGGTGCTGAGTACCATGGTGGCCTACTTACTACTCCGGCAATCCGGCAGCGGTGGTTATAGCGCCGCTGGCACGCTGTTGTGGTGTCTGCTGTCGCCGTGGTTGAGCCATCCGGATAATACGTCAGGTCTCTCGCTGCCAGACAGCCAAACCAAGTACAGAGTAAAGAGATAAAAAAATCCCCGCCAACTGGCGGGGATTTTTGTTTGGTAATCGGCAGTCGATAGGATTACAGCAGGATGCCGCCGAAGAAGAAGCCCAGCGCCACGGCGATGGCGATGGTGGCGGTGCCCGGTACGAAGAAGGGGTGGTTGAAGACCGCCTTACCGATACGGGTGGAGCCGGTGTCGTCCATCTCTACCGCGGCCAGCAGGGTCGGGTAGGTTGGCAGTACGAACAGGGCGCTCACGGCTGCGAAGGAGGCAATCGCAGTCAGCGGGCTGACACCCAGTGCCAGTGCGGCAGGCATCAACGCTTTGGTGGTGGCGCCTTGTGAATAGAGCAGCATGGCAGCGAAGAACAGCACCACGGCCAGCAGCCAGGAGTACTGGTTCAGCAGGTCGCCAGCGATCAGCTGGATGGTGTCCATGTTGCCTTTAACGAAGACGTTACCCAGCCAGGCCACACCCAGTACGCAGATACAGGCGGACATACCGGACTTGAAGGTCGGCATGTTGGTCACTTGGGTGGCGTCCAGTTTGCACACCAGGGTCATGATGGTGGCCGCGGCCAGCATGATGCCCATGATGGCGCCGTCACGGGGGATCGGCGGGTTGGTGATCAGGCCCACTTTACCGGAGATGGCAGTGGCATAAGCCATGACGGCCACGATGGCGGCGATGAAGATCCAGACCGACAGTTTGGCGTACGGCTTGATCTCGAGCTTGGTAGTACCACGCAGTTTGATCAGGCCCTTGGCTTTGCGCTCCAGATAGACTTCGTCCTGTTCCAGCGGCTTGCCCATCATGTTGGCAATGAAGGCGCCCAGGATACAGGCCAGGAAGGTAGAGGGGATGCAGATGGCCAGCAGGGTCAGGTAGTCAACACCAAACGGCTCGAGCATGCCGGAGAAGGCAACCACAGCGGCAGAGATCGGGGAAGCTGTGATGGCGATCTGGGAGGCGACAACCGCGATGGAGAGCGGACGGGATGGGCGGATCCCTTGCTCTTTGGCCACTTCAGCGATCACCGGCAGGGTGGAGAAGGCGGTATGACCGGTACCGGCCAGCATGGTCATCAGGTAGGTGACCACCGGGGCGGCGAAGGTGATGTATTTGGGGTTCTTGCGCAGCGCTTTTTCTGCCAGGAAGACCAGATAGTCCATCCCGCCAGCCAGTTGCATACAGGCGATGGCACAGATGACGGACGCGATGATCATGATCACATCCCAAGGGATGTAGCTGACCAGTTGATCGCTCGGGATGGGCATGCCCAGACCCCACGTCAATACCAGTACCCCCAGACCACCGGCAAAGCCGATGCCGATGCTGCCTATCCGGGCCCCCAGATAGATAGCGGCGAGCACGACAAGTAACTCGATTCCAATCATAGCGATAACTCCATTTTTTAGTTTTTGGTTTTTATTTGGCAAAAAGCCAATTCCCGATCGGGCTGGGGATAAAGACCAATCGGGAACTGACTTTATGGGCCGGGAAGATCCCGGCCCACACTCGCTTATACGGCAGCTTCGCGGGTGAAACGCTTGGCTTTGTATTGCGGGTTCATCAGGTTCTCGATGGAGAGAATTTCGTCCAGCTGTTCGGCGCTCAGCAGGCCGCGCTCAAGAACGACTTCGCGGACGTTCTTGCCGGTCTGGGCACAGATCTTGCCGACAATATCCCCTTCGTGGTGGCCGATGAAGGGGTTCAGGTAGGTCACGATACCGATGGAGTTCAGCACGTGATTCATGCAGATTTCCGGGTTGGCGGTGATACCTTCCACGCACTTCTCGCGCAGGGAAATACAGGCTTTTTCCATCAGGCTCAGGGATTCGAACATCGCCTGACCAATCACCGGCTCCATGACGTTCAGCTGCAGCTGACCGGCTTCGGCGGCGAAGGTGATGGTGATGTCGTTACCGAATACCTTGAAGCAGGATTGGTTGACCACTTCCGGGATAACCGGGTTGACCTTGGCCGGCATGATGGAGGAACCCGCCTGCATTTCCGGCAGGTTGATCTCTTTCAGTGCAGTGCGCGGGCCGGAGGATAGCAGACGCAGGTCGTTACAGATCTTGGACAGCTTCATAGCCAGACGCTTGATGGCGCCGTGCAGCATGACGTAGGCGCCACAGTCTGAGGTCGCTTCGATCAGGTCTTCTGCCGGTACATAGGCACGACCGGTGATCTCGGCCAGACGCTTGATGGCCAGAGCAGAGTACTCGGGCGGAGTGTTCAGACCGGTACCGATGGCGGTCGCGCCCAGATTCACTTCCAGCAGCAGCTCCTGGCAACGCTTGATGGACTTGATCTCTTCACGCAGGGTCACGGCGAATGCGTGGAACTCCTGACCCAGAGTCATCGGAACCGCATCTTGCAGCTGGGTACGACCCATCTTCAGGATGTTTTTGAACTCTTTCGCTTTGGCATCGAATGCCGCGATCAGGTGCTCCAGCGCGTGCAGAGTCACGTCAGTGCTGTTAACCACAGCAACGCGGAAACCGGTCGGGTAGGCATCGTTGGTGGACTGGCACTTGTTGACGTGGTCGTTCGGGTTGATGACGTCGTAACGGCCTTTCTCCAGACCCATGATTTCCAGGGCGATGTTGGCCAGTACTTCGTTGGTGTTCATATTGACGGAGGTACCGGCACCACCTTGGTAAACGTCGACCGGGAACTGGTCGAAGCATTTGCCGGTGTTCAGCATCAGGTCGCAGGCTTCTACGATCTTGTCAGCAATTTCAGGACGGATGGTACCCAGTTCACCGTTTGCCAGCGCAGCGGCCTTCTTGGTCAGCACCATACCGCGGACGAATTCCGGAACGTCAGAAATCTTCTGAGAGCTGATCTTGAAGTTCTCGACAGCGCGCAGGGTGTGCACACCGTAGTAGAGATCATTGGAAACTTCTTTGGTGCCCAGCAGGTCTTCTTCAATGCGGACGTTCTTGATGTCGCTCATTGTAATGCCTCAGAAATCAGATAAATGGAAAAATCCTCACCGAGTGGTCGCGAGTTCCTTGCGCACAGCTCATCCTGAAGCACCACACATCGAGTGGGGCGGTTGGGAGAATGACCTCCCGAAAAACTAATCAATATACTACTCCAATTGAGGTATCGGTTATTAGAGGTGGATCACTAAATTTGCGACATTTTCAAATTACTTTGAGAAAAGTACACATATGTTATGAATTTTTTATCGTGATGATTTTTATAAGTTTTTGTGACTTTTTGCTGGTTTTTTAGATTGCTGATGACGTAGGTGTCAGTTGACCAACTTGAAAAGAGGGGGGCTGCCCCCATTTATTCAGGGCAGAAAGTGGTGATGACGGGGCGGCAAAATCGCCTCTGGCCATCGTTGGATGGGCGCCACTTTTTCTCAATTTACCGGTGCTGGAGTGGATATGGGCAAGTTGTTTTTGTTGTTGGTGGGTCTGGTTGTACTGGAACTCACCGTGATGATCGAGGTCGGCTCGGTGATCGGGGCGCTGCCGACTGTCGGCTTGCTCATCTTGACCGCGGTACTGGGCTCCTCGCTGGTGCGCAGTGAAGGGATCAAGACCCTGTTCAGCGCCCAGCAAAAGATGCAGATGGGCGAGATGCCGGGTCGCGAGGTGATGGGGGGCATGATGCTGGCATTGGCCGGTTTGCTGCTGATTATCCCGGGTTTCGTGACCGACATTTTCGGTGTGCTGTTGCTGCAACCCTGGCTGCGTAACAAACTGGCTGACAAGCTGATCGGCAGCAGCCAGTTCCGGATGCAGATGGGTGGCTTCCAGCGTACTCAATCGCCATTTGGCAACGCACCGTCCGATGATCATCTGGGGAACGCCAAGCAGGGCGGCACCACCATCGAAGGCGAATTTGAGCGCAAAGAGTAATCGACGAGACGAAAACCCGAGGCGAGTGACTGAATCAGGGTTTGCCCTGATGGCACAAGGCCTCGAAGTGGTGTCGGGCATACCACCATGCGAGGGTGCCCGCCGCCAGATTGGCCAGCAGTATCCCTAGATAGATCCCTTGTTCTCCTCCCAGCTTTGCCCCCAGCCAGGCTCCTGGCAACAGAAAACCAAACAGCCGCAATCCGTTGAACAAAAACGAGATACTGGATGCTCTCACGCCATTAAGTGCCGAGGCCAACAGCATCACCATGCCCTGAAAGCCGTAACCGATCGGCACCAGATGCAGATAGAGAATGATGAGGCGAATGACCTGCGGATGATCGCTGAACAGGTTGGCGATGAGTGGCGCCAGTAGCCAGGTCAGGCTATAGATGGCGAGCTGGAACAGCAACGCAAACCTCATGCAGCTTTGCAGCGCAGCCTTGGCGCGGGCCGGATTGCCAGCGCCGCAGTTTTGCGAGATGAAAGGGGCCAGTACGGAGGCGAGGGCCATCATCACAATCAGCAACAGCGCCTCGACCCGCGACGCGGCGCCGTAAGCGGCCACCACCTCGGTACCCAGTCCTGCAAAGATCGTCATCAGCACCGCATTGGCCAGGGGGTTGAGCATATTGGTAAAAGAGGCGGGGACGGCGACATGGAGTAACGCCCGCCAGTGGTATAGCAACCGAGTCCGCGGCGAGAGGTGCCACAACAGCAAGCCCTCCCGATGACGCAGGATATAGAGGCTGACCAGCATCGCCATCAACCAGGAGATAGAAGTCGCGATGGCGGCCCCGCGGATCCCCCATTCGGGAAAGGGGCCGATACCGAAGATCAACAGAGGATCCAGTACCCCGTTGACCAGCCCGGCTACTGCCATCACCAGACTGGGGGTTTTGGTATCGCCGGTCGCCCGGATGGCGGCATTGCCCACCATGGGCAGCACCAGCATGGGGACGGTGAGATACCAGATCAGCATGTAGTCATGGATGAGGGAGATAAGCTCGGCACTGGCCCCCAGCAGAGTAAACAGGGGTTTGATGGTGAGAGCGCCCCCCGCGGAGAGCAGGGCCACCATGATCACCGCCAGAAACAGGCTGTCGGTGGCGAGATGGGCTGCCTCATCGTGCTTGCCCTGCCCTAGGGTATGACCGATCACCGCTGACAATCCGGCGCCCAATCCCATCGCCAGCGAGGTAACCACAAAAGTGACGGGAAAGGTAAAGCTGATGGCGGCCAGAGCTTCGGTTCCCAGCATACCGATAAAAAAGGTATCGACCAGATTGAAGGCCAGAATGGCGATGATGCCGAAGATCATGGGGCCCGTCATCTGGCGCAGTACGACCGGAATAGGGGCTGTCAGCATGGGGTTGGTGCGGGTCAAGGGCTCTTCTCTACAGCTGGCTTTGAAGGTTCTGGCATCGAAAACGGGCGGCTTGAACCGACCTTGCACCAGAGTGCGGACATGGCTGAACCATCGAAGATGTTTATAGTACGTGAAAAAATTTTTTTTGTATTTGCCCTTGAAGGGTTAGCAACTCTGCCCCACATCAGGGACATATCTAATTTGGCCTGGAACGGCCATTCCTCAAAGCAACAATGAGACTCATTTTGGGAGAGTTATCGATGAAAATTCGTCCACTGCACGACCGCGTCATCATCAAGCGCATCGAAGCTGAAGCCAAATCTGCCGGCGGTATCGTCTTGACTGGTACTGCGGCCCAGAAGTCCACCCGTGGTGAAGTGCTTGCCGTGGGGACTGGTCGCATCCTGGATAATGGCGAAGTCAAAGCGCTGGCCGTGAAGGTTGGTGACAAAGTTATCTTCAACGAAGGCTACGGTGTGAAGACCGAGAAGCTGGATGGTCAGGATGTCCTGATCCTCTCCGAAACCGACATCCTGGCGATTGTCGAAGAGTAATCCATCCTCCTTTTCCCCGAATTGATTTAAGGATTGAAGAAAAATGGCAGCTAAAGACGTTAAGTTTGGTAACGAAGCCCGCATCAAGATGCTGGAAGGCGTAAACATCCTGGCTGATGCCGTCAAGGTGACTCTGGGCCCGAAAGGCCGCAACGTGGTTCTGGACAAGTCCTTCGGCGCCCCGACCATCACTAAGGATGGTGTTTCTGTTGCGCGCGAAATCGAGCTGGAAGACAAGTTCCAGAACATGGGCGCCCAGATGGTCAAGGAAGTTGCTTCCAAGGCGAACGATGCCGCCGGTGACGGTACCACTACTGCAACCGTTCTGGCTCAGGCTATCGTCAACGAAGGTCTGAAAGCCGTTGCCGCCGGTATGAACCCGATGGATCTGAAGCGCGGTATCGACAAGGCCGTTGTGGCTGCTGTTGCCGAGCTGCAAGCGCTGTCTCAGCCGTGTGCCGACAGCAATGCCATCGCTCAGGTGGGCACCATCTCTGCCAACTCCGACGAGAAAGTGGGCAAGCTGATTGCTGAGGCCATGGACAAAGTGGGTCGCGATGGCGTCATCACCGTTGAAGATGGTCAGGGTCTGGAAGATGAGCTGGCAGTTGTTGAAGGTATGCAGTTCGACCGCGGCTACCTGTCCCCCTACTTCATCAACAAGCAAGAGACCGGTTCTGTTGAACTGGACGACCCGTTTATCCTTCTGGTTGACAAGAAAGTCTCCAACATCCGCGAAATGCTGCCGGTGCTGGAAGGCGTTGCCAAAGCTGGCAAGCCGCTGCTGATTGTTGCTGAAGACGTAGAAGGCGAAGCCTTGGCGACTCTGGTGGTTAACACCATGCGCGGTATCGTGAAAGTGGCTGCCGTCAAGGCGCCTGGCTTCGGTGACCGTCGCAAGGCCATGCTGCAGGATATCGCTGTACTGACTGGCGGTACCGTCATCTCCGAAGAAGTTGGCATGGAGCTGGAAAAAGCGACTCTGGAAGATCTGGGTCGTGCCAAGCGCATCGTCATCACCAAAGAGAACACCACCATCATCGATGGCGTGGGTGATGCCGGTGTGATCGAAGGCCGTGTTGCCCAGATCCGTCAGCAGATCGAAGAGACCTCTTCCGACTACGATCGTGAGAAGCTGCAAGAGCGCGTAGCCAAGCTGGCTGGCGGTGTTGCCGTGATCAAGGTTGGCGCAGCCACCGAAGTCGAGATGAAAGAGAAGAAAGCCCGCGTTGAAGATGCCCTGCACGCTACCCGCGCCGCGGTTGAAGAAGGTGTGGTTGCCGGTGGTGGTGTTGCGTTGGTTCGCGTTGCTGCCAAACTGGCTGGTCTGCGTGGTGACAACGAAGACCAGAACGTCGGTATCAAGGTTGCCCTGCGCGCCATGGAAGCCCCGCTGCGTCAAATCGTCATCAACGCCGGTGAGGAAGCCTCCGTCATTGCCAACGCAGTGAAGAACGGCGAAGGCAACTTTGGTTACAACGCTTACAGCGAACAGTATGGCGACATGCTGGCCATGGGCATCCTGGATCCGACCAAGGTAACCCGTTCCGCCCTGCAGTTTGCCTCTTCCATCGCCGGTCTGATGATCACCACCGAGTGCATGGTCACCGAACTGCCGAAGAAAGATACCCCTGCAATGCCTGACATGGGCGGCATGGGTGGCATGGGCATGATGTAATCATCCCCCTTGCTCTGTTTGACAAACGGCTCGCTCAAGGCGAGCCGTTTTTTTATATCTGGCTAAACTGAGTCTGTTGAGACAGCAAATCTGGGGGAGATATGAAAATGTTTGGTTGGCTGACACTACTGTGTTCATTGGTCATCATGCCGGTGATGGCTGCTGAGGCGCTGACGGGGCCGGTGATCCTGAAAGTGGGTGGTAACATCAGGTCGGCAGACGAAGTTGATGGCAAGGTGTTGTTTGATCTGGCCAAACTGCAGGCTCTGCCGCAACATGAGATAGTGACCGGCAACCCGTGGGTGGATAAGCCACACACCTACAGAGGCCCAAAACTGGCAGATGTGTTGGCTGCAGTCGGTGCGGATGGCAAGACTATTACGTTGACGGCGCTGAACAGTTTCCAGGTCCGCATTGAATGGGACAAGGTTGCCAAATACGAGCCCATCCTTGCATGGGAAGACAACGGCGCTGTCATGCGGGTGCGTGACAAGGGGCCGGTCTGGTTTATGCTGCCTCTTGATCAATATCCGGAATTGAAGCGATCCGAATATACCGACATGATGATCTGGCAGCTGGATTTGATAGACATTCAGCACTGATAAAAACAGCACGGGAGCATGGGGTGAAAGGAAAGACCAGGGCGTGGCCACTGCTCGTCATTCTGTATGTATCCATCCTGTTGTTTACCGGGAGCACCCTCTATTGCCTGATGCAGATCCAGAATGCGACCAGAGCGATGGAGAAATACACCTATGATGTCTCCTGGGCGCTGATGCAGTTGCAGCTGGAGCTCGGTCGTTTCCTCAATGCGGTAGAGGTCTATCACTATGGCGGGATTGATCATGACACCCTGATGCTGCGTTATGACATTCTCTGGAGCAGAACGCCCATCCTGTTGAGCGGCCAGCTGCGCAAGAGCATGCAGGACAAGCAGAAAACCTTGCGTCTGGTGCAGCTGATTGAAACCAATATTCGCCAAATAGAGCCCGACATCACCAAGTTGCAAAGCGGGGCATCTGACTATCAGCAGATCATGATGCGCCTTGCCCCGCTGCAAGAGCCGCTCTCCTACTCCCTCGCTTCTGTGATGCAGAAGAACATCAACGTCTATTCCGAGAACGATCGCCATTTTGGCCAATTGCGCAATGCCTTGTTGTTGATGGTCTCCGGTCTGGTCATGTCAGTGCTGCTGCTCAGCATGCTGCTTATATATGAAGGGCGTCGTCATTTCAGAGCGGCCAGACGGGATCCGCTGACCGGGTTGTCCAATCGGGTTGCTCTGCTGGAGCGGATGGAGCTGTACGCCACACAGGAAGTGCCGTTTGGGCTGGTGCTGGTCGATATCAACGACTTCAGGGATATCAACAGCAAGTTTGGCTATGACACCGGTGATTATCTGCTTTGTGAGTTTGCCACCCGGATCAGAGTGCTCTGTGAAGAGGGGGAGTGGAGTGGACGTCTGGGGGGAGATCAATTTGCCATTATTCAGCGTGGCAGCAGCGATCTGCGTCAGGTCAGGGAGCTGGTAGCGCGATTGCTGCATGCGCTGAAGCAAGATATCGTCTATGACAACTATCCCTTCCGGCTCGAAGTCGGGATCGGCATTGCCTTCTATCCGATGGACAGCGACAAGACTCAGGAGTTGTTGAGTCGTGCAGAACAGGCCCTGTTCCATAGTCGCAAGACCCATGTTCCCTATGTGATTTACGATAACTCCCTGCTCAACGAGACGGCGCGGCGCAAACATCTGGCGTCGGACATGATCATGGCGCTGGAACACAATGCGTTGGAACTCTATTACCAACCCATAGTCAATCTCGAGAGTGGCCGCTGTGAAGCTGTCGAGGCTCTGCTGCGCTGGCGGCATCCTGAGCTCGGTTTCATTCCGCCAAACGAAGTGATTATGGTGGCTGAGGAGTTCCAGCTTGCCGAACGGGTTGGCAGCTGGGTGCTGAACACCGCTTGTGAGCAGCTCTATCAGTGGCACCAGCTTGGTATGGTTGATCTGCAAATGTGTGTGAATATCTCGCCAGGCATGTACCAGCGTAATTTGCTCAAACTGGTGGCCAAGGCATTGATGGAGCACCACCTGCCTGCCCGTAGCCTGGTCTTGGAGGTCACGGAAGATACCACCATGCGCGAAGTGAAGAACTCGCTGCAACTGATGCAGGATCTCAATCAGCAGGGGGTACTGCTGGCATTAGACGATTTTGGGACTGGTTATTCATCTTTGAGTTATCTGCAAAAGTTACCGGTCAGCAAGGTGAAGATCGACCGCTCCTTTATACAAGGCATTGACACCTCAATGGAGGCATCCGAACTGGTCGCCAATATTTGTCGGATGGGATCCATGCTGGGCAAGAGTCTGGTGTGTGAAGGTATTGAGACACAGGCTCAGTTGGATGTACTGCGATCTCTGACCGACATCCACTTGTATGGGCAGGGCTATCTGTTCAGCCGACCAGAGCAGGCGGAGAAAATCTATCAAACCTTGTTGGAGATGGAGGAGCTTTGGCTGGCGCGTCAACAATCCGAAATGGCTTATATGAGTTGAGAGGGGGCTTGCCTGTCATCTGCCTCCAGAATGTGTGATTTAGCTCGAACTTTCTTCTTTTTGTTTGTTGTTTGAACGGTTGTGCGGTTTTATCAAAAAAACATGGAATTTAGCCTTGCCAGAAAGAATCGGTTCCCTATAATGCGCCTCCATCGACAGGGCAAGCGGCAACGCAAACTACCTCGTCGATAACCTCGAAAAACCTTTGAGAATAAGGCTTGACTCGAGAAGGCGGTTGAGTAGAATTCCACTCCCGCAGCAACACACTGTTGCGTCGCTCTTTAACAATTTGAATCAAGCAATCTGTGTGGGCACTCACAG
>NZ_JBGLRB010000022.1:0-63910 GCF_041402305.1 Aeromonas sp. S12(2024) | reverse complement strand
GAGTTTGAATTCGGCAGTAAATGAGCGACGTAATCTTGTCATTGAACACCTCAGGTCATGGTGGCGACTGTACCACCTAAAATGGTGTCCGGGATGATTAGACCACTACAGGATCTATGGGGTCAAATCCAGTTGCACATTGCGTAAATTCTGCTGATAGTCGCGCTCTGGCTGAAAGTTCGAGGCAAGGTTGAAGGAGTAGGAGGGGGTCAGCAGGGATTTCGCCTCATCATTGAGGGCAAAGTTCAGCACTGTCAGATGGTTGAGTGCGGAAATATGGAAACCGTTGAGGATGCTCAGGGCGATGAGGCGAGGCAAGCCGACACGCACCCAGCCACCGCTGTTGGGCCGGTAGTTGGCGGCGGTGGGGCCGAGATAGGGGGAGAGCAGCAGATAGCTCTCGAACAGGGTTTGTCGCGCACTGCCAGCAACGCGCAGGACAAAGCCACCCCCTGACGAGTGTTGCAGGCTTGTCGGGGGCTACCGACTTGATGAAATCTTCCAGATCGTCCTCAAGCTGGCCGATGTAGGCAATGGTGCCTTTGTTGCCCGATGCGCCATGGCCGCGAATATCGAGGGCGTAGGCGTCATATCTCGCTTGCGAAAAGGCGTCCGCCATCTTGTGCATGCTCTGGCTGCTGGCAGAAGAGCCATGAACCAATACCACGCTGCCCTTGACCTTGTTGTTCTTCGTATTGCCCTCTGCGCCATAGTGCCGATAGGCCAGCTGCGTGCCGTCACGCGCCGGGTATCTTGAGAGGGGTGGCATGTTGCTCCAGCCACTCTCCTTGAAAGGGTCGTTGATGCTGGCCATCGCCGATGCCGGACTCGGCCCACCAAACAGCAGAGCCGCGGCCAGTATGACAAGGGTCAGTGATATCAACCCCACAGCAAACAGCAATCCTGCGCTCATCCTTGCACCTCGTTTGATATCGACACGGGCGTTGCCCTGATTTTGCTTATGCTGGCATTTCACTCGTTCGAACCTATCAGATGGCACCCGGTCTGCCAAATGATGGAGTGAGACGATGAAAAACGGCCTGTGACCAAAAGGAAGTTCTTGGCCAGCCAGTGTGCGCTGCCGTTGGCGAGCGCAGCAAGGCGTGGTGGCATCATGGCTTTTCAAACCCGGCGCGGGCTGGTAAAACGGTCTCTTTCCATAATTAAAAGAGATGAGAGGGTGGAGATGGACAATCCGATCCGTGTGGCCGTGATGGGCTGTAATGGTCGTATGGGCAAGGTGCTGCTGGAGGCCATCACCAACACCGATGGCGTAGTGGTCGGTGCCGCGCTGGAGCGGCCGGGTTCGGCGGTGATCGGCCTTGATGCCGGTGAGCTCAATGGGCTGGGCCATCTGGGCGTGGCCA
Organism: Aeromonas sp. S12(2024); assembly: GCF_041402305.1. Classification (NCBI taxonomy): domain Bacteria; kingdom Pseudomonadati; phylum Pseudomonadota; class Gammaproteobacteria; order Aeromonadales; family Aeromonadaceae; genus Aeromonas; species Aeromonas sp. S12(2024). The sequence goes on along the minus strand of NZ_JBGLRB010000022.1, from coordinate 62,543 downwards.
TCAGCGATAGTCTGGACAAGGTGCGCGATGAGTTTGATCTCATCATCGACTTCACCCGCCCCGAGGTGACCCTTGCCAATCTGGCCTTTGCGCTGGCCCACCACAAGCAGATGGTGATTGGCACCACCGGTTTTGACGATGCAGGCAAGGCTGCTCTGAAAGAGGCTGGCAAGCAGATCGGTATCGTGTTCGCCTCCAACTACTCGGTCGGGGTCAACCTGGTGTTCAAGCTGCTGGAGCAGGCCGCCAAGGTGATGGGGGATTACACCGACATCGAGATCATCGAGGGCCACCATCGCCACAAGGTGGATGCGCCATCCGGTACTGCGCTCTCCATGGGGGAAGTGGTCGCCAAAACCCTGGGCCGGGATCTCAAGGCGTGCGCCGTCTATGGTCGCGAGGGGATCACTGGCGAGCGGGATCGCAACACTATCGGCTTTGCCACTATTCGCGCCGGCGATCTGGTGGGGGAGCATACCGTCATGTTTGCCGATATCGGCGAGCGGGTGGAGATCAGCCACAAGGCCTCCAGTCGCCTGACCTTCGCCAACGGTGCTGTGCGGGCGGGCAAGTGGCTTGGTCAGCAGGGTGCCGGTCTTTATGACATGCAGGATGTGCTCAATCTCAAGTGATGCCTCTGAGCGGCACTTTCGTACTACTGCTATCCAGTGAAAAACCCCGGCTTGCCGGGGTTTTTGCTGTCATTCAGCCAGAGTTTGTGTAAAAAGACACGCTGCCTGCAATTTTTAACTGAACGCCTTATAAATCACACTATTGCGTTATCCGCCAGATTTCCCCTTCCTGAATGTCATCACCAGGTAACAGATTTGAGCATCTTTATGGCGGATAAAGCCATTTTTTTTACACGGGCTGAAAAAGACTAAAAATTCAAATGAGGAAAAACGTTTTCCATTTTTCATGTTCACTCTTGTCATCGTAAAAGCGTTAATTTTGTCATTAATGTTTTTTGTGTAAAAATAAATGCCATTGTTTTAATTGGTTTTTTTGTTTGTTTTTGTCGTTATTGCTGGCTTGGTGTCATCTTTTGATGGTGATTTTTCCTTTTCTTTCGCGGGAGGGGTTGCAAAGCGATTAAGTGCATAGATAATGGGTAATGTTGCTTTTTTATTGAATTTAGATGCATTTCATCTGAGAAAAGACGTTGAAATGCCACTTTTTTTAAGTAGAATGCGCCCAATTTGCCAGAAATCTGCCGGGTTCGAGTCCTGTCCAAGACCGGAGCCGAGCCCGCAACACCCAGGTAAATTGCTGAATTTAAAGCTAAATAACTGGAGGTTGTCTTGAATCACACTGCATTGCTAGTGCTGGAAGATGGAACTGTGTTCAAAGGCGTGTCGATAGGCGCCGAGGGATGTTCCGTTGGTGAAGTGGTTTTCAATACGTCGATGACGGGCTATCAGGAAATCCTCACCGATCCCTCTTATTCCCGTCAGATCGTCACCCTCACTTACCCCCATATAGGCAACACCGGCACCAACAGCGAAGATGAAGAGTCCAGTCAGATCCATGCTCAGGGATTGATCATCCGGGACCTTCCGATACTTGCCTCCAATTTCCGCAATCAGCAATCCCTCTCCGAATACCTCAAGTCTCACAACATCGTTGGCATCGCCGACATCGACACCCGTAAACTGACCCGCATCCTGCGCGAGAAAGGCGCTCAGGCTGGCTGCATTCTGGCCGGGAAACAGGTCGATGAAGCCTATGCCCTCGAACAGGCCCGCGCCTTCCCCGGTCTGAAGGGAATGGACTTGGCCAAAGAGGTGACGGTTGGTGAGGCGTACAACTGGACCGAAGGGAGCTGGCAGCTTGGCAAGGGGCACGTCACCCCGGATGCCGACCAGCTGAAATACCACGTGGTAGCCTATGACTTTGGCGTCAAGCGCAACATCCTGCGGATGCTGGTTGACCGTGGCTGCCGCCTGACCGTGGTGCCGGCCAAGACCCCGGCCGCCGAGGTACTGGCGATGAACCCGGATGGCATCTTCCTCTCCAACGGCCCCGGCGACCCCGAGCCGTGCGACTACGCCATCGAGGCCATCAAGGCTTTCCTTAATACCAGCACGCCGGTGTTCGGCATCTGTCTGGGTCACCAGCTGCTGGGTCTGGCCTCCGGTGCCAAGACCGTCAAGATGAAGTTTGGCCACCACGGCGCCAACCATCCGGTGAAGAGCCTCGATGACAACACCGTCATGATCACCGCTCAGAACCACGGCTTTGCGGTAGACGAGAACAGCCTGCCGGATTGCCTGCGCGCCACCCACGTCTCCCTGTTCGATGGTTCCCTGCAAGGTATCCATCGCACCGACCGTCCGGCCTTCAGCTTCCAGGGGCACCCCGAAGCGAGCCCGGGCCCGCACGACTGTGCCGGTCTCTTTGACCACTTTATTGAATTGATTAAGCAGTATCGCGCCTAAGAAATAGAGGAAAGAGTTTCATGCCAAAACGTAATGACCTTCAGAGCATCCTGATCCTCGGCGCCGGCCCCATCGTCATCGGCCAAGCCTGCGAATTTGACTACTCCGGCGCTCAGGCGTGCAAAGCCCTGCGCGAGGAGGGCTACCGCGTCATTCTGGTCAACTCCAACCCGGCCACCATCATGACCGACCCGGAGATGGCAGACGCCACCTACATCGAGCCCATCACCTGGGAAGTGGTGCGCGAAATCATCAAGAAAGAGCGCCCGGATGCCATCCTGCCCACCATGGGCGGCCAGACTGCGCTTAACTGCGCACTGGCGCTGGAGAAGCATGGCGTGCTGGCCGAGTTCGGTGTCGAGATGATCGGTGCCACCGCCGACGCCATCGACAAGGCCGAAGACCGCTCCCGTTTTGACAAGGCGATGCGCAGCATTGGCCTCGAGTGCCCGCGTGCCGGCATCGCCCACAACATGGAAGAGGCGTGGGGCGTGCAGCAGATGGTTGGCTTCCCCTGCATCATCCGTCCCTCCTTTACCATGGGCGGCTCCGGTGGCGGCATCGCCTACAACACCGAAGAGTTCGTCGAGATCTGCGAGCGCGGTCTGGACTTGTCGCCGACCAAAGAGCTGCTCATCGATGAGTCGCTGATCGGCTGGAAAGAGTACGAGATGGAAGTGGTGCGGGATCGCAACGACAACTGCATCATCGTCTGCGCCATCGAAAACTTCGACCCCATGGGTATCCACACCGGTGACTCCATCACGGTCGCGCCAGCCCAGACGCTGACCGACAAGGAGTACCAGCTGATGCGCAACGCCTCCATGGCGGTGCTGCGCGAGATCGGCGTCGAGACCGGCGGCTCCAACGTCCAGTTCGGTATCAACCCGAAAGATGGCCGCATGGTCATCATCGAGATGAACCCGCGGGTGTCACGCTCCTCCGCGCTGGCCTCCAAGGCAACGGGTTTCCCCATCGCCAAGATCGCCGCCAAGCTCGCCATCGGTTACACCCTCGACGAGCTGATGAACGACATCACAGGCGGTCGCACTCCGGCCTCCTTCGAGCCGGCCATCGACTACGTGGTCACCAAGGTGCCGCGCTTCAACTTCGAAAAATTCGCCGGTGCCAACGACCGTCTGACTACCCAGATGAAGTCGGTCGGCGAAGTGATGGCCATCGGCCGCAACTTCCAGGAGTCCCTGCACAAGGCGCTGCGCAGCCTCGAAACCGGCAAAACCGGCTTCGACCCCATGGTTGACCTCAATGCCCCGGACTCCCTGACCCGCATCCGTCACGAGCTGCAGGACGCCGGTAGCGACCGTATCTTCTATATTGCCGATGCGTTCCGCGCCGGTCTCTCCATGGATGGCATCTTCAAGCTGACCAAGATTGACCCCTGGTTCCTGGTACAGATTGAAGACCTGGTGAAGCTGGAGGAAGAGGTGAAAGAGCGCGGCATGGCCGGTCTCGATGCCGACTTCCTGCGCGCCCTCAAGCGCAAAGGCTTTGCCGATGCCCGTCTGGCCAAGATCCTCGGTGTGGCCGAAGGGGAAGTGCGCAAACTGCGCGCCCGCCACAACATCTTCCCGGTCTACAAGCGGGTCGATACCTGCGCCGCCGAGTTCGCTACCAACACCGCCTACATGTACTCCAGCTATGACGAGGAGTGCGAAGCGGCCCCGAGCAACCGCGACAAGATCATGATCATCGGCGGTGGCCCGAACCGTATCGGTCAGGGTATCGAGTTCGACTACTGCTGTGTGCACGCGGCGCTGGCCCTGCGCGAAGACGGTTACGAGACCATCATGGTCAACTGCAACCCGGAGACCGTCTCTACCGATTACGACACCTCGGATCGTCTCTACTTCGAGCCGGTGACCCTGGAAGATGTGCTGGAAATCGTGCGCATCGAAAAACCCAAGGGCGTGATTGTCCAGTACGGTGGCCAGACCCCGCTGAAACTGGCCCGAGCACTGGAAGCCAACGGCGTGCCGATTATCGGTACCAGCCCGGATGCCATCGACCGCGCCGAAGACCGCGAGCGCTTCCAGTCTGCCGTCGAGCGCCTCGGCCTCAAGCAGCCGGAAAATGGCACCGTCACCGCGCTGGAGCAGGCCGTGCTGCTGGCCGAGCGCATTACCTACCCGCTGGTGGTTCGCCCCTCCTACGTGCTGGGTGGCCGCGCCATGGAAATCGTCTATGACGAGCAGGATCTGCGTCGCTACTTCGCCGAGGCGGTGAGCGTCTCCAACGAATCGCCGGTACTGCTGGACCGCTTCCTGGACGATGCGACCGAGCTGGACGTGGATGCCATCTGCGACGGCACCGATGTGGTCATCGGCGGCATCATGGAGCACATCGAACAGGCCGGTATCCACTCCGGTGACTCCGGTTGCTCCCTGCCTCCCTATACCTTGTCCAAGAAGATTCAGGACGAGATCCGCGAGCAGGTGCGCAAGCTGGCGCTGGAGCTCGGCGTTATCGGCCTGATGAACGTGCAGTTCGCGGTCAAGGGCGATGACATCTACCTCATCGAGGTGAACCCGCGTGCCGCCCGTACCGTGCCGTTTGTCTCCAAGGCGACCGGTGCTCCGCTGGCCAAGATTGCCGCTCGTGTGATGGCCGGTCAGTCGCTGCAAGAACAGGGCTTCACCAAAGAGATCATCCCACCCTACTACTCGGTGAAAGAGGTGGTACTGCCGTTCGCCAAGTTCCCGGGGGTTGATCCGCTGCTGGGGCCAGAGATGCGCTCTACCGGTGAGGTTATGGGGGTGGGCAGCAGCTTCGCCGAGGCCTATGCCAAGGCGCAGTTGGGTGCCAACCACGCCGTACCGAAAGAGGGTCGTGCCCTCTTGTCAGTGCGTCACAGCGACAAGGCGCAGGTGGTCGACTTGGCTGCCAAGCTGCTGGAGCTGGGCTACGAGCTGGATGCCACTCACGGCACCGCAGTCGCGCTGGGTGAAGCGAGCATCAACCCGCGCCTGGTCAACAAGGTGCACGAAGGTCGCCCGCACATTCTCGACCGCATCAAGAATGGCGAGTACACCTACATCGTCAACACCGCCGAAGGGCGGGTGGCGATCCAGGACTCCAAGCAGCTGCGTCGCGCCGCCTTGCAGAACAAGGTGGCGTATACCACCACCATGAATGAGGCGTTTGCCACCTGCATGGCCATCAGCGTGGATGCCACCGCCAACGTCAACTCGGTGCAGGAGCTGCACCAGAAGGTGAAAAACCGCTAAGAGTTTGCAGCGGGCATCAGCTCGCCTTGCCAGACGACCAACCCCCGCCAGCGATGGCGGGGGTTTCTTTTTATCAGGCGCTCACCGTTCGGTTCGGGCCGGGTGAATCCTTGAAGAAGGTCATGAGTTCCGCATCGCAGACAACGGATGGCGCGTGGGGTGGCAAAAGCTGGCAAGGGGAGGGGATGCTGCGAGCGCGGGTTTCAACTGCGGCAGGCAATCCTCTACAATGGCCCCACTTTGCTTGTCAGTGCAGTGCCAGCGGCGCTGCCTGTAGGGCCTACAAAAAATGGACATGCTTATGACCGCTTTGCCTTCCTGTCGTCTTCTTGCCTTCTGCTCTGCCTTGTTGCTGGCCGGTTGTGCCAGTGATCCCGCCTCCGCGCCTGCCAAAGAGGCGAGCGTGAGCAACCCCAAAACGCCGCCTGCCATGCAGCCGCGCAAACCGGCGGATATGAAGAGCCGCATCGTGCGCTTCTTGCCCCGTCAGGTGCCTGACAAACAGGGGTGGGCCAACGACGTGGTGACGGCGCTCACCACCCAGGGGGTGACGGTCAATGATCACAATGTCTGTAGCGTGCTGGCGGTGGCGGAGCAGGAAGCCACTTATCAGGCCGACCCCATGGTGCCGGGCCTTGGCAAGATCGCCTGGAAAGAGATCAACTCACGGGCAGCCAAGCTGCTGATCCCCGAATTTATGGTGCGGGCCGCGCTCTCCATCAACTCGCCCACCGGCAAGAGCTACGCCGAGCGGATCGACAAGTTGCGTACCGAGCGGGAGATGAGCGAAATCTTCGAAGACATGATCAGCATGCTGCCGATGGGCAAGACGCTGTTTGGCAACCTCAACCCGGTGCATACCGGCGGCCCGATGCAGGTGAGCATCGCCTTTGCCGAGGCCAACGCCCGTGGCTACCCCTATCCAATCAAGGACTCCATTCGCCACGAAGTCTTTACCCGTCGCGGCGGCATCTGGTTTGGCACCAAGCATATCTTCGGTTATCCCGCCGACTACCCGGATACCCTCTACCGCTTTGCCGATTTCAACGCTGGCTGGTACGCCAGTCGCAATGCCGCTTTTCAAGCTGCCGTCAGCCGTTTGAGTGGCAAAACTCTGGCGCTGGACGGGGATCTGATCCGTTATGACTCGGATCTGCCGGGCAACACCGAGCTTGCCGTCTACACCCTCGCCAACCGGGTCAATATGAGCAAACAGGCGATCCACCAGAGCCTGCGCAAAGGGGATACCGCCGAATTTGCCGAGACCGATCTCTACCATCGCATCTTTACCCTGGCCGACAAGCAAGCGGGCAAGCGATTGCCCCGCGCCATCCTGCCCGGCATTCAGCTAAAGAGCCCGAAAATTACCCGCAACCTCACTACCGCCTGGTTTGCCAAGCGGGTGGATGACAGAGAACAACGTTGCGTGCGGCAGATGGCGACGATTCGCTAAGAAACATCAAGGGCGGCCAATTGGCTGCCCTTGATGTAAGAGTGAGTTTCCCCTTGTGTGGCAGTTCATGCCTTGCTGTTCCCTGTGAGATTTACAATGAATCTGCATTTGGGGTATCCACTGCATCCCCAAAACCGATTGCCTCGGTTATCCCCCCGTTTGGCGGTACGCAATACCATCGGGTTGCCGCATCTGGGACATAGTGGATTTGCTTGGGTGAGCGATTCGGTGATGGTTGGCGCGGCGTTCACCACCTGATTGACGACAGGCATTGCAGCTACGGATAAAGGCGGGCGGGGAACCTCGCTGTGACGTGCTTTCAACTGCGCCACATGCTGTTTATGGGTCTGCCAATTGGCGGCCAGTCGTCCCCGCTGGATGGTGTCGATCACTCTGGTGACTTCAGCAGGGGTCAACACCTGCGTGGTTTTACTCTTGATATAGCGAATAAGCCCACGGTTCATCACGTTATCCGGCATGGGGGTTTTAAAGGTGCAGTCGCCAATAAAGTAGATAATCGAATGGAGCTGATGATCAGCAAGACCCAGCAAGGATTTGAGCGTCATCAGGTGCAGATAGTTTTGGCGCAGGGGATTTTGAAAGGTATGTCTGCGGCGATAGAGCTGCTGGGTCCAGCTCTTGTGGGCTGGATTGCCAAATATCCACCCCTTGATGTTCTTGGTCTCGATCACAAACAGCCCGAAGCGCGAGACGATCACATGATCGATCTGGGTAGTGCCCTGCGGGGTCGGCAGGGTCACGTTCTTGAGCAGGTGGTACTCCCGCTTGTCGAGAAAAAGCCGGATGCCCAAGTTGATAAATGTCTCCCCAACAATCCCCTTGAACCTGGGCGTTTTGATCAGGGTGGCAATCAACAACAGGGGCAGCAGATACCAGAACTGGCCCAGCAGAACCGCAATAACGGGAGTGAAGTCCATTTCACATTTATCCAGTCAGTGAATTAGAGGGGATTCATGGCCTCCGGCCAGAGGAAATAGGGGCCAAATTTGGGGCTCATTCTAAACTCCCCTCCTTCCTCTTTGCCTTTCGCTGTGAGGTAATGCTTGCTGTCACGCAGCTCAAGCAAGCCGTGAGTCACCATTTTTTCCAACAACTCATTGGTTTTGATCCCCCACTTTTGCGCCAGTTTGGATGAGGTCAGTTTTTCAGTGGCTGACTCATTTTCGTTAGCAGAAGGCTGTTGGGTTTCGGCTTCACTGACAACCCGTTCAAGTGATATGCGGACTTCATCACTGACTCGAATAATTCGTTGGGCCTCATCATAGGCATCACGGTAAAGGTCATGATCTTCCGAGCGCTGGATCAATACCCCCATCTCGTTGTTATTGACCTGACTGAACTCGTAGAGATTGAGGCTGGTGACAATGCACATCTCTTCATTGAGATAGCACTTGGCATGGAGGTTTTTGCAAAAGCTGGTGCGGATATAGGTGAGCTCTTTGAGCCAGCTGATCTCTTCCGGTTGCAGCTCGCTTTTGCCATAGACGATCCGCACATCGATCTTGAGGCGGTTCTTGTCGGTGAGCAGCTCCTTGATCCTGTCGTTGAGCTTGAGGAAGGGGCTGATCAGGATCAGACGTTCTTTGGCATCTTTGATAAGTTCTTCAAGAAAATAGTTGGTTGCGCTGGTATTCAAAAACTTGGCCATGGCAAAAATCTCTATCCCTGTGGTGTAACTGGTGGCGCAAATACTTGGCTGGCGCTCGGCAGGCCATCTCCATTCCGGGGGCCGTGATCACCCTGCCAGTGCGGTTGGCAATCGACATCGTGGCTCTATGTGGATGATGGGGGCCAAACTGAGCCATTCTACCCATTCCATCAGAAGGAATATGTGACAGATTGCACTAACTCTGTGACAAGGCTGGATTTTTCGGGGCGGGCTGTGGTTGATGGTAAATCACAGGTGCAAAAAAGCCCCTTGGCGGGGCTTGGTGTCTGGCTGGGCGGTGTCGGGATTATCAATCGAACAGGATACGGCCGCTGGTGCCGGCATCGCTGTCTTTCCAGCTGGCACCGCTTTTGCGCAGGGTGTAAGTGATGGTCTCCTGCTTGAATTTCAGGTAGTCGCTGCCGCTGTGATTTGGTTTGACCTGATTGCCATCGATATAGGTTTCCCCTGTGGTATCGACGTGAATTTCGGCCACGGTGCGGCCATCGTCAGTAACCGCTTTATAGTTGCCAGCCCACGGGCTCTCGTCGCCATACTGCACGGCCCCTTCCTGAGCGTGCGCTTGGGCATGGGTCTTGTGGCCGTGATGGGTTTTGGCCACGGCGCAGCCGGAGATACCGACCGCCAGCAGGCAACCGAGGGCGACATTGAGCAGAGTCTGTTTGGATTTCATCTTCATTTTCCTGTATCAAATAATTGCAATGGATAAGGGGTGGAGCCCCCACGGTCGGTGTGGGCCCCGCTGAGCCGTGGCTCGAAATCAGTCCTGATTGATGCCAGAAATATGGCCGCGGGCGTCGGTGAGGCAGTGCCAGAGCCGGTCATGGGGCCCTTTGATATCAATCATCATCCCCGCCTGGGAGTCGGCAACATAGTCGAGGGTCAGTTTGCTGCGGCTGACGCCCGCTTTTCTGGCGACGGCGTTCATGCAGGCGTTCTCGGCAACCTTGGTTTGCGCAGTGCTACCGTTGTAGGCAATGCTGCTGGCGCTCTCATCATCGCCGTCGTCATTGTTCTCATCGTCATTGAGCTGGCAGGCGCCGCTGTCGCCATTTTTGACAAAATAGGTGATGCCCCAGTCGCCATTTTTCACCATGGAGAGGGTGGTGCGCCCCTTGCTCGCCTCGTAGAAATTTGAATTCACTTTTTTAAGCGGAACTTGCTGGTTATTGATATAAGCCGTGCCATCTTCGATGCGAAGATTAATATGTCCAGGACAGCTGGCGGATAAATCAGGCACCCCTGCATATGCGGTTCCGGTTATGACCAATACAGTGAGAGCAAGCAGCGTTTTTTTCATCAGATAACCTCAAATCAACAAGGATCAGCAAGTGTGATGTCGTCAAAATAACGGTTTCTATGCCTGAACGTTATTTCTGTGCTCATTGCACACCTGTTATCGGTAGCCCGCAGTCAGTCGTTTCAGTGCGCCTCGTCCTGCCGGGATGACACCAAATTTAGCAGTCGGGTGATGTAAGTAAAATAAAACAGGATTAATTGGATTCATAAAATATGAAAAACTATAAATCATTTAAAACAGTGAGTTAGGTGCAATTCAGGTCACTGGGTAAAAGATGGGGGACCTCCGGGTTGGTTCCTTATGGGCATCGATAAAGTTGGCCATTGAGCTGCAATATCTGGAGTTGAGTATTTTCTCTGTTGCAAGCGAGTACAGGCTGGCGACATCACAGGACCAATCAGCCATTGCGCGCCGTAAATATACAGACAAAAACTCCAATATTCGGTGTGCGAGGGGGGGAATTAGCCTACCAGCAGGTGGATATTTTTACCTGATATGACTGAGTAGTGAGAAATATGAGCGGGGACGGATAAATAAATCCCCCCATCAATACGGAAATAATTATCCGGAGTGTTACTGTGCTTTCCCTGAGGATTGCCCACTCTTGGCAGGAAAATATAACGACTTAGAAACTCATGGCCAACCCGATGGAATAACCGCTGGTGTTGTGGCTGAACATATAGCGTGCAACCAGCCGGGTACGGGTGACTATGATGTTGTACTTGCTGCTGTCCAGCTCCAGACCGGCGCCGATAGAGTTGAGGGAGTCAAAGCCAAGTAACCCCCGCTGCTCCCCCAGATATGCGGTATGAGCCCCCTCCAGTACATAGCGCACCGGTCTGTCGAGCAGTGTCCAGTCAAACAGCGGGGCCCGGCGACGCAGATAGAGACCGAGGTTCTCCGCCTCGGCGTGACCACGGACGCTGGTCGAGGTGCCGCCAAAGCTTTGCAGGTGTTGGTAGGAGTAGCGCACTTCGATATCGATATCCTGCGCCTTTGAAAAGAGCTCGTAGTCGAGCATCAGCGAGCCCCCCAGTCCGTACATATTGAGCTGCCCACCATCGAGAAAATCCAGCGAGTAGCCCTTGGTACGCTCCAGCAGCCAGTTGCCGATCCGCAGATCGCTGGCCATGGTACCGAGCGAGACGTTGGCGATGGGGCGCAGCATCCAGTGGCCACCGCGCGGGTCTTCATGGAGGGCGATATCCCAGCCGATCCCGCCTGAAGCGGTCAGGCTGTTCCACTTGGTCGGGAGGGTGCGGCTCTCGGTGCCGTTGCTCACCACAAACTGGGGATCGTAGCGGCTAAAGCCGATCGCCCCTTCCAGATAGATGGGCACGGCTTCGCTCATGGTGGCGCCGCCACCGATCTGGGTCATGTTGAGGGCGGCAGATTGATTGGTGCCGCTGCCGATATCGAGGTTGCTGGCGGTGATGTCGGGCACCACGGTGAAGGTCATCAGCGATAGCACCGCATTGGCGCGCTCTTGTGCCCACTCCTGATCCTGTGTTGCGGCCTTGACGGCGCTGCCGGATAGCGCCAGCAGCATTGGCAACAACATCTGCAATAAAGAGGAGCAAGAGCTGTGCATGAGTGTGGTTCCCGATAAGCGGCGTCTGGTTGCCCTGGCTTTACTGTAGCGAGCTTCCTGCCGGTTGGCACGGAGCAAAGAGGGGGAGAGTGAGCGCCGCTTGTGGTCGGTTGCCGCCGGGGGCAAGCCTTTGCCACACCAACGGCACGCCTTTGCAGTTTGTCGCTAAAGCTTGGCCTCTTGCCGCCGATATCTCTTGTGAGATCGTGTGGAGGACAAGCAATTGAACGCTTGGGTGTTGGGGTTGGTCAGCATATCCGTGAGTATGCAGTTACAGGCTGGGGTCACCGAATTTGGTGCCGGTCTGGATCAATCCGTCTGGCGTTTGACCTCCGATACCCAGATTGAGTGTCGCCTCGAGCACCCGATCCCCAACTGGGGAACGGGGGCTTTTGTCAGTCGTGCCGGTCGCAAGATCAACCTCGACTTTGAGCTCAAGGGCAAGCGGCCGCAGGCCCAGACCCAGACGGTGAGTCTTGGCATCATGCCGCCGGTATGGCGCCCGGGAATAGCCGGGCGAGAAGTGAGTCAACTGCGTTTCTATCAGCAGTTCGATGGGCTGGTGGAGGGGCAAACCGCCTGGACCATGCTCGACGAGCTGGAGGGGGGGCGGATGCCGACCTTCCAGTATCGGGACTGGTATCGCCAGAACCGCGCGGTGCGAGTGTCCCTCTCGTCTGTCAACTTTCGGGTGAAATATCAGGCCTTTATCGACTGTCTGAGCGGGCTGTTGCCCTACAGCTTCAATGACATCGCCTTTAGCGTGCTCACCTACGACAAAAACAGCGATCAGCTCTCCATCCCCTCCAAGCGGCGGCTGGCGATGATCAGCGAGTTTATCAAGGCGGACAAGAGCATCGACGTGGTGGTGATCGACGCCTACAGCGATAGCTATGGTGGCCGCTGGCCGAACCTGAAACTCTCCGAGAAGCGGGCCGATGCCATCAAGAAGGTGTTTGTCGATCTGGGGATCGATCCCGGCAAGATCTCGGTGGAGGGGCATGGCGAGAAGCAGCACGTTGCCTCCAACGAAACCGAACAGGGTCGAGCCAAGAACCGGCGGGTGGTGATCAGCATGGGGCGCAATGGCGAGATCTAGCGCTGTCCCCGGCAAAGAGGCATAAAAAAGAGCGCATCTGCGCTCTTTTTTGATCCTGCCATTAGGCCGTGAGATTAGGGCAACTTAGAAGCTGTCACCGAGGCCGGTACCGGCATCTTTCTTGGCGATCAGTTCAATCTTGTAACCGTCCGGATCTTCGACGAAGGCGATGACGGTGGTGCCACCCTTGACCGGGCCCGGCTCGCGGGTGATCTTGGCACCGGCGGCGCGCAAGGCGTCGCAAGTGGCGTAGATGTCGTCCGCTTCCAGCGCGATGTGGCCATAGGCTGAGCCCAGTTCGTACTCGCTCACCCCCCAGTTGTAGGTCAGCTCGATCACCGCTTCATCCTTCTCGTCACCGTAACCGACGAAGGCCAGGGTGTACTTGTACTCGCTGTTCTCGCTCTTGCGCAGCAGCTTCATGCCAAGGACACGGGTGTAGAAGTCGATGGAGCGTTGCAGATCGCCGACACGCAGCATGGTATGCAGAATTCTCATTGCTCAGTTCTCCGGGTTGGTGATGTGTACTGCTTTCAATCTCGGTTGCGAGGCCATCAGCTGTCGGGATAGACCTTCTCTTTGTATTCGCACAAGTCCTCGATGATACAGGAACCACAACGGGGCTTGCGAGCCAGACAGGTGTAACGCCCGTGCAGGATGAGCCAGTGGTGAACATCCAGCTTGAACTCGGCGGGCACTACCTTGAGCAGCTTCTCCTCTACCTGATCCACGTTCTTGCCTACCGCAAAGCCGGTGCGGTTCGATACCCGGAAGATATGGGTATCGACGGCGATGGTGGGCCAGCCAAAGGCGGTGTTGAGTACCACGTTAGCGGTCTTGCGGCCGACACCGGGCAGGGCTTCCAGCGCTTCGCGGTTCTCCGGCACCTCGCCGCCGTGGCGCTCCAGCAAGATGGCGCAGGTCTTGATGACGTTCTCGGCCTTGGTGTTGAAGAGGCCAATGGTCTTGATGTACTCCTTGAGCCCGTCCACCCCGAGCTCCAGCATCGCTTGCGGGGTGTTGGCCACCGGATAGAGCTTGTCGGTCGCCTTGTTGACGCTGACATCGGTCGCCTGTGCCGAGAGCAGCACGGCAATCAGCAGCTCGAACGGCGAGTTGAAGTTGAGCTCTGTGGTAGGGTGGGGGTTGTTTTCCCGCAGTCGCTCGAGGATCTCTCTGCGTTTCTGGTTGTTCATGCAGCCTCGCGTGGTGTCATAGCTGGGTCGCCCGGGCACGGACGGGGGGCACATTGCAGTGAGCTACTGTGGTCGCCTGCTTGCGGTCACGCCACTCGTTGATGGCGTTCTTGGCGGCGATCAGCAGCCCCAGCCCGATAAAGCCGCCCGGCGGCAGTATGGCCAGCAGCAGGCTGGCATCGGCGTGGAACAGCTCGATGCGCAGGGACTTGGCCCACTCGCCCAGCAGCAGATCGGCACCATCAAACAGGGTGCCCATGCCGATGATTTCGCGCATGGTGCCAAGTACCAGCAGCACCAGAGTAAAGCCCAGCCCCATCATCAGACCGTCGAGGGCCGCCAGCAGCGGCGGGTTCTTGGAGGCATAGGCCTCGGCGCGGCCGATGATGACGCAGTTGGTGACGATGAGGGCGATAAAGATGCCGAGCGCCTGATAGAGGCCATAGGTGTAGGCGTTCATCAGCAGCTGCACACTGGTCACCAGCGAGGCGATGATCATCACATAGACCGGGATGCGAATATCCTTCGGCACCCAGTTGCGCACCAGCGAGACGGCGAGGTTGGAGCAGACCAGCACCGCCATGGTGGCAAGGCCCAGCCCCAGCGCATTGGTAAAGGTGGAGGAGACGGCGAGGGTCGGGCAGAGCCCCAGCACCTGCACCAGCGAGGGGTTGTTCTTCCACAGCCCCTGACTCATCAGCTCCTTGAGCTCGCCCTTGCGGCTTTCCAGCTCGGCAATCGGGGTTGCGCCCGTTTCAATCTGTTCCATCTGGTTCATGATGGCTCGACTCCGTTAGTTCGCCGCCGGACAAGCCGGGGCGTTGCTGAGCAGTTCGGGTTGCTCCTGCTGCAGTTTAAGCAGGTTCTTCACCGCCTTGACCACGGCTCGCGGGGTGATGGTGGCGCCGGTAAAGGCATCGAACTCGCCGCCATCCTTCTTCACCGCCCACTGGGGCTCGTTGTCATGGGTCAGGAATTTTCCGGCAAAGCTGTTGATCCAGTCCGATTTCTTCAGCTCGATCTTGTCACCAAGGCCCGGGGTCTCGTTGTGAGCGAGCACACGCACGGCAGTGATGGTGCCCTTGGCATCAAAACCCGCCACGATGCGGATCGCCCCGCTGTAGCCATCCGGCGCGATCGCCTCCAGCGCATAGCCGGTCACCACGCCATTCTTGCTGGCGGTATAGAGGGCCTGCGGCTGATCGCTGCCGAGATACTTCCTGCTGGTCACCTGCTTGCAGCTGGCCACCAGATCGTTGTCATAGCTCCCCTCCGGCAGCAATACCGAGAGGGTCTGCTGTTTCTCCAGCTGCTGCTGGTGGGCGATTTTATCCTTGGTCAGCTCGTTGGTCAGTACCACCAGCGCGGTACAGCCGAACGCGAACATGGCCAGAATAAGGCCGTTCTTGCGCATGCTCTTTAACATGTCCGGGCTCCGTCAGCTGTGATGGGGGAAAAGGGCAGAAACATCATTGGCGACGGGCTCCATAAACTTTCGGGCGAGTCAGGCTGTCAATAAACGGCACACAAAGGTTGGCCAGCAGCACGGCGAAGGCGAACGCATCCGGATAGCCGCCAAAGCGGCGAATGATGTAGACCAGTATTCCGATCAGCACGCCATAGACCAGTCGGCCACGCGGCGTGGTGCAGGCACTGACCGGATCGGTGGCGATAAAGAAGGCTCCCAGCATAGTCGCGCCGCTAAAGAGATGGAACATGGGCGTGGCAGTCGCATCCGGGCTCACCAGATAGCCGATGGTGGAGGCCGCCAGCAGGGCACCGAGAATCGCGGTGGGAATGCGCCAGTTGATCACCTTCTGTTGCAGCAGGAAGAGGCCGCCCAGCAGATAGCCGAGGTTGACCCAGCTCCAGCCGATGCCGCCCCAACCCTCGAACAGCGGGCCGCTCAGGATCTCGCCGGTGGTGAGCCCCTGAGTCAGGCCGGTTTTCAGGGTATCGAGGGGAGTCGCCATGGTGAGACCATCCACCCCCTGCTTGAGCTGGGCCATGCTGTAGCCGTCGAGACTAAAGCCGGTGAAGATCACCGACGCCGCATCACCAAAGCCGAGGCTGTAGGCGCGCACGCTCTCCGGCGGCAGCCAGCTGGTCATCTGCACCGGGAAGGAGACCAGCAGCAGCACATAGGCGACCATGGCCGGGTTGAACAGGTTCTGACCCAGTCCGCCGTAAAGGTGTTTGGCAACAATGATGGCAAAGGCGGTGCCCACCACCAGCATCCACCACGGCAGCAGCGGCGGCAGGGAGAGACCGATCAGCACGGCGGTGAGCGCCGCACTGCCATCCATCAGGGCAGGCTTGATGGCGCGGCCACGGAGCTTGAGCACCAGCGCCTCACACAGCAGCGCGGTCACCAACGCCAGCAGGATCTGGACAAAGGAGCCCCAGCCGAAGAACCAGGTCTGAGCCAGCAAGCCCGGCACGCAGGCCAGGATCACCAGCAGCATCAGGGTTCGGGTCTGTTTGCGGTTATGGGCAAACGGCGCAGTCGCAATATTGAACATGAGTCTGTCGATTACCTTGTGGTTGTTCGGTCGGCTGACGGAGCATCTTCCGCTGCGGTCTCTGTGGCTCTGGCTGCCTCGGCCGCCAGCTTCTTCGCCTTGGCGCGGGCCACGGCAGCCGCAATGGCCGCTTTTTTCGGATCAACCGGGGCATCAGCAGCAGGGGCGCTCGCTTCAGGCGCGGCAGTGACGGCAAGTGGTTGTTCACTGCTGGCTCCATCGCTTTGCATCGGCTCAGCCGGTGCGCGCTCACCCTCAGTTTCGGCTCTATCTACCTGAGTAGCGGCACTTTCTACCTCTGCACTGGGACTTGCTACATCAGCACTGGTACTTGCGCTCTGCTGGGCCAGCTTTTTGGCCTTGGCACGGGCGATGGCTGCGGCGATAGCGGCTTTCTTGGGATCGACCGCTTCGCTTGCAGCCGTATCGCTTTGGCTGGTGGTTACTTCGCTCTTGGCTACCGTCATGTCGCGGGTCTCCGCGTTTGCTGATAGCTCACTCTGCGCACCTTCAGCACCGGCATTTTCTACCTCAGCACTGGTACTTGCGCCCTGCTGGGCCAGCTTTTTGGCCTTGGCGCGGGCAATGGCTGCGGCGATAGCTGCTTTCTTGGGATCGACCGCTTCGCTGGCCGCAGATGGCGCATCGCTTTGGGTTGCAGCGGATTCGCTGGTGCCAGCATTTGCAGTCAGATCGCCCTCAGCGCTGTCACTCTGCTGGGCCAGCTTCTTGGCCTTGGCACGAGCGATGGCAGCAGCAATTGCAGCTTTCTTGGGATCTGCGGGTGCATCGCCTTGCGTGCCTGCGTCGGTTACCGCGCTGTTATCTGCGCTTACCGACTCGCCACAGGCTTCGGCCTTTTTGGCCTTGGCCCGGGCAATGGCGGCGGCAATCGCCGCTTTTTTCGGATCAACCTCTGCCTTTTGCTGATCAGCATCTACCGCAGGGGCAGCAACGGCTTCGGCAGTCACTGGCTCGGCGCTATCGCCAGCCTGAGCGGCTTTCTTGGCCTTGGCGCGGGCCAGTGCGGCGGCGATTGCCGCTTTCTTGGGATCGCTGGCGGGGTCAACCGCCTCGGCGGATTGCGCTGCGGCGGCAGTGTCACTGTTTGCGCTCTCCGCCAGTTTGGCGGCGCGGCGCGCCTCCGCTTCCCGTTTGCGGGCTTCGCGGGCGGCAATCACTGCGCTGTTGTCAGGCAAGCCCTCTGCGGTGGCGGCAATGGCAGTGATGGGGGCATCCTGCTTGGCCTTGATACGGGCCAAGGCGGCTGCCACCGGATCTTCCCCGCCTGCGGCCGTCATGGTCTGACGGCGCTGGGCTGCAGCTTCGGCATGGCGCGCTTCGCGGGCCGCTTTCTCCCGCTCGAAACGGGCCTGCTTGGCCTCGAAACGCTGCTTGGCGCGTTCGGCTTTTTCGGCCTCGGCACGGGCTTCGCGAATGTCGTCTTTGGCGATCTTGTAGTACTGCACCAGCGGGATCTCGCTTGGGCAGACCCAGGCGCAGGCGCCGCACTCGATGCAGTCCATCAGGTTGAGCTTCTCGGCCTTGTCATACTCCTTGGCCCGGCTGTACCAGTAGAGCTCTTGCGGCAGCAGGGTGGCCGGACAGGCATCGGCGCAGGCGCTGCAACGGATGCAGGCCTGCTCCGGGCCGGGAGCGGGCAGTTCGGCCTGCGTCGGCGCCAGCAGGCAGTTGGTCGCCTTGACCACAGGCACCATGGCGTGGGGCAGGGTAAAGCCCATCATGGGGCCACCCATGATCACCCGCTGCTCCGCTTCCGGTTGCAGTTCGAAACGCTGCAACAGCCAGCGCACCGGCGTACCCAGGCGCACCCAGGCGTTGCCGGGTTTTTTGAAGCTGTCGCCGGTGAGGGTGACGATCCGCTCGATCAGCGGCTCGCCGTCGATAATGGCGCGTTTGATGGCAAACACGGTGGCGACGTTGAGCACCATGATGCCGATATCGACCGCGCGGCCGCCTTTGGGCACCTGACGGCCGGTCAGCAGCTCGATGGTCTGCTTGGCACCGCCCGAGGGGTACTTGGTCGGCACCGTCTTGACCAGCACATCTTCATCGGTGGCGTGGCGGGTCAGCTGCTCGATCGCCTCGGGCTTGTTGTCTTCCACCCCGATCAGGGTCAGCTTGGGCTTGAGCAGGTGCTTGAGCACCCGGATGCCATCCATGATCTCGTCGGCGTATTGCTGCATCAACCGATCATCGGTAGTGATGTAGGGTTCGCACTCCAGCCCGTTGACGATCAGGATCTCGGTGAGCTGGCCGCGGCCGTCGAGCTTGCTGTGAGTGGGGAACACGGCGCCGCCAAGGCCCGCCACCCCTGCTTGCTGGATGCGCTCGAGCAGTTCGCCCCGCTCCAGATTCCAGTAATCGGCTTTGCCGTTGCGCTCGCCCCACTCATCCTCCCCATCCGGGGTGAGAATGACACAGAGATCGCCGAGTCCGGAGGGGTGGGCAACCGTGTGGTTGCCAATCTCGGTGATGGTGCCGGAGGTGGAGGCATGGACAGGGACGACCCGCCCCTTGGCATAACGGGTCAGCGGCTGCCCTTTTTTGACCTTGTCGCCCACCTGCACCAGCAGATCGCCGGCGGGGCCTGCGTGCTGGCGCAGCGGAATGATGAGGCGCGGCGGCAGACCGGCGTCTACCACCGGGCTCTGGCTTGATTGCAGCTTGTTGTCGGCGGGGTGAATGCCGCCGTGAAAGTCCCAGAGCGTGCCGGCTTTGATACGTTCGAGTAAGGAATGCATGGTTGCTCCGCTGTTTATTCCACTATCTTGACCGGAATCTTGCCCGGAACATGCACGTTATTGAGATCCCACTTCCAGTTATCGACCGTGGTAGGCACCGGGATCATCTCGATGCAATCGGTCGGGCAGGGATCGACACAGAGATCGCAACCGGTGCACTCGTTGGCAATCACGGTATGCATCGCCTTGGTGGCGCCGACGATGGCATCCACCGGGCAGGCCTGAATGCACTTGGTGCAGCCGATGCACTGATCTTCGTGGATAAAGGCGACCTTCTTGACTGGCACTGCAGCCTCGTCACTGCCCCCCAGCGGCTGGGGCTCTACCCCCATCAGATCGGCAATTTTGCGCATGGTGGCCTCGCCACCGGGTACGCACTTGTTGATCTGATCGCCGCCCGCGAGCGCCTCGGCGTAGGGTTTGCAGCCGGGATAGCCGCACTGGCCACACTGGGTCTGGGGCAGCAGGGCATCGAGCTGATCGACGATGGGGTCTGCTTCCACATGAAACTTGACGGCGGCAAAGCCCAGGATAATCCCGAACGCCAGCGCCAGCAGGGTGAGCACCAGAATGGCAAAGAGAATATGGATCATGGTTATATCTTGATAAGGCCGGTAAAGCCCATAAAGGCCAGCGACATCAGACCGGCGGTGATCATGGCAATCGACACCCCGCGAAACGGTGCGGGCACATCGGCGGCGACCAGACGCTCGCGCATGGCGGCAAACAGGATCAACACCAGCGAGAAGCCGGTGGCGGCGCCAAAGCCGTAGATCACGCTCTGGATAAAGTCGTGTCGCTCATTGATGCTGAGCAGCGCCACCCCGAGCACCGCGCAGTTGGTGGTGATGAGGGGCAGGAAGATCCCCAGCAGGCGATAGAGGGTCGGGCTGCTCTTGCGCACCACCATCTCGGTAAACTGCACCACCACGGCGATCACCAGAATAAAGGCGAGGGTGCGCA
Organism: Aeromonas sp. S12(2024); assembly: GCF_041402305.1. NCBI lineage: Bacteria > Pseudomonadati > Pseudomonadota > Gammaproteobacteria > Aeromonadales > Aeromonadaceae > Aeromonas > Aeromonas sp. S12(2024). The sequence goes on along the minus strand of NZ_JBGLRB010000022.1, from coordinate 42,281 downwards.
GATAGGCGATATCCAGCGGCAGCAGGATATAGTGCTCCACCAGATAGGAGCTGGCACTGGCGAGGGTCATCACGAAGGTGGTCGCCAGCCCCATGCCGATGGCGGTTTCCAGCTTGCCGGAGACCCCCATAAAGGGGCAGAGGCCTAGGAATTTCACCAGCACGAAGTTGTTAACCAGCACGGTGCCGATCAATAAAAGCAGGTACTCAGTCATCAATTACCGTCACTGAAAGTCGGGTTATCGGGGTTTGAAGGCGGGCGGTATTATCTGACGTTAGGGCCAGTTAAACAACCGCAAGGCCGCATGGTTATTATGCAACTGGATAATTTAGACGGGGTTTTGGGCGAGAATCCGGTGGGTTTTGCGTCATATCACCCACCGGGTGAGAAGCCTTACTAACCAACAGCCAGTTTGGCGGCCTCTTTCCACATAAATGGCGGCATCGGAGTAGTGAGACGCCATTTAATGTTCATCGGTTGGCTGCCAGTGTGGGATACGTACTCCACCTCACCAAAGTTCACAAAGCCAAGGGTGCGGCCAAATTCATCTTTGCTCTGCTCGCGGACGAACAAAAACAAGCGCTTACCTTCTGCTCTGTGGTTTATGTAACTCAGCCCCTTGCCCCGTTCTGGGCGAGCGCTGTTTTGGCTCTGCCAATGAAACAGCGACTCGTTGATGGCGTAGTCGTGATAACGGGTAGTGGGGGAGAAGTGCTGTTCCGTTTTGTTCAAGGTCACGAACAGCAACTCGATATTTTGCTCTGCGATGACATAGACCCCTTCGCGAGCCGTGGGTTGCTGCGCGAAGGTGGTCGCGCCAAAGCCAACCAGCACCTGCTCTCTGGCATAGCGAGCATGCAGTTGCAGCGGATTACCGGGAAGGTTTGGCATGGCGCTTTGTTCGTGTTGCACCCGGTTGATCAGCATGGGCAACAGATCTGCCAGCTCGGCCCTTAATTCAGGTTGATTGAGTTGTTTCAGGCTGTGCGCCAAGGAGCTAAAGCCTGCAGTGGGGCCGCTCTGTTGCCAGAAGTCGTAATGGCACATCAAGGCCATCCGCTCATCGTGCTCAGCCGTTAAGGTAAAGGCGCTTTCCACCAAGGTTTGTAAGAAGTTCAAGTAATGGAGCGCATCGCAGCCCAATAGCCGGGTTTTGATGGCCCGGGTGTAGAGGGTCGACAGCTTCTCATCGCTCATTTCAGAAATGGTATGGTTGCGGGCCTGTTTGACCAAGTTGGTCCAATTGCCGCGCTTGTAGATCTCCTCAAGGCTGATGTGAGGGTAGAACTTCAAAAAGTTCGCCAGCGTCAGTGGTAAATCACAGTCCTGTGAGAAACGGCGGATCAGGCCCATGAGGCGTGAGGTATTGAGGGTCGCCTTTTTGATATTTTTCAGAATTAACTCTTGGGTTTGTTTTGAGAGTTCGATGCGGCAGCCCAAGGGGGCATGAGGGAAGCCCTGTTTGATCTCGTGGCTGATCGCCTTATTAGTTTTACCCACCAGTGCCCGGAATTTCTGGGCAAAGTCATACTCAGCACGGGCATTGCCAACAAAGTCCAACACGGTGCAGCACTCTTTATCGCTCGCCAGCCGCAGGCCGCGCCCTAATTGCTGCAAGAAGATAGTGAGGCTTTCCGTTGGTCGTAAAAACAGCAAGGTATCGACTTCCGGGATATCAACCCCTTCGTTGAAGATGTCCACCACGCAGAGAATATTGATAACCCCAGTGCGCAAATCTTGTTGTTTACTATGCCGCTCGTCTCGATTATCGCTGGTGAGGATGTCAGCCTTGATGCCCTTCAATAAAAATGCCTTGCACATAAAGTCGGCATGTTCACGGCTCACACAAAATGCCAGCGCTTTGATCTTGGTAATATCGGTGACGATCTCATTGAGGCTCTGGACTATTTTCTGTACCCGCTGCTGATTGTGGGTATAGATATTGGTGAGTTCAGTGATGTCATAACGGCCATTTTTCCAAGCCACTTGGCGCAAGTCAGTATCATCATCGATACCAAAATATTGGAACGGACAGAGATGGCGACGATTGATGGCCTCGGGCAAGCGGATCTCTGCTGCGATGACACCACAAAAGTCGGCAAGAATATCACCGCCATCATGGCGCTCTGGCGTTGCGGTTAACCCCAACAGAATGTGAGGTTCAAAGGCGGCGAGCAGACCGCGATAACTGGTCGCCGCAATATGGTGAACCTCATCGATGACGATGTAATCGAAATAGTCTGGGCTAAGACGTAAATTAGCCAGCTGGTTATTCAAGGATTGCACCGAGGCAAATAGCTGACGGTAGTGGGTTGGCACGGCGCCGCCGACTAAGAGTTCGCCAAAATTGGATTGCTTGAGCACTCCGCGGTATGAGGCCAATGCTTGGCGCAAGATCTCCTCTTTGTGGGCGACAAACAGAAACTTGGCGTCGGGTTTGGTTTTCAGAAAACGCGCAAAATCAAAAGCGGAGATCAGGGTTTTCCCTGTACCGGTGGCCGCAACCACCAAGTTACGGAAGCGCTGGTGTAAAGCGCGCTCCATCGCCAATTGTTCAAGGATCTCCAGTTGATGGGGAAACGGCGTGATATCAAAGAAATAGGCAGGGCTATTTTTGTCCCCATCCCCACGGGCCTCTTGCAGCGCATGCTGCAATTTTTTACGGCTTTCGAGCTTGCCATCAAACAGCTCAAAATCATCGGATTCCCAATAGGTTTCAAAGGTACTCAGGGATTTCTCGATAATATGCGGGATCTCTTGCGAGGTGATTTTTAGGTTCCACTCCAAGCCGCTGGTGAGGGCAGAGTGAGATAGATTGGAGGAGCCTATATAGCCGGTATGAAAGCCGGTATTCCGGCAAAAGAGATAGCTCTTGGCATGCAACCGCTCGCGCTGGGTGTTATAGCTGAGTTTGACTTCGGTATTTGGGAGACTAGCTAAAAATTCAACTGCCTTGGCATCGGTCGCCCCCATATAAGAGGTAGTAATTACTTTTAATTGGCGGCCGCTGCGAGTGAACTCTTCCAGCTCATGACGGAAAATACGGATACCTGCCCATTTGATGAATGAGACCAGCCAGCAGATGCTATCTGCCGATAATATTTCCCGTTTAATCTCAGACTCCATCGACAAACCCGCATTGCTACCGCAGAACAGCTCACTTTGCGTTAGACCGGTCAGAGGGAAAATATCCTCGGCATATTGCTTTAAATTGGCGGAGATGGGGTTATCCAATTGGTAGAGCGCTGTCAGAATTTTTCCCTGACTATCGATGAGGTTCTCGCCAATAAAGTCTGGGTCTTGGGTGCGATCCTTTAGCCAAAGCAATAACTGGTTAGCCAGCTCAATCTGCCGTTGCAGCTGATCTTCACCAGTTACCGAACCCACCGCATATTCCAAAACCCGACTCAGAAATCTGGATAACCAAACTGCCGCTTCGGCAGGTTCAAGCTGGCGTTCCCCTACGTAAAAGCGCTCGCGGTCGAGTCGAGATGTCAGCAGTTGAGTAATGAGCTGTTCATAAATACCGCATTGTTGCATCTCGCACGAGCCTCGAACATTGTCTATAGAAGAAAGAGATAATATCATTTTTTTCATCTAAATCAGCATGTTATTATCGGTGGCATGTTTGGTTATGGAGCCCGTATTATTAATTTTTTCACGTGGCTCACAGATTCAAGATGTGGCAGCATTTTTTTCTTACCCCATGCTGGGCTTTATTACTGCCACTATCTGCAGTGACTGAGGAGTACAGATGTTCAAGAAACCGGTAGCGGTTGAACTGGAGGCCATCAATCAGGAAGGTGAGATACAAGTGGTGCGTGACAGCGGTCTGACCGTTCAAGGCTACAGCGTTTACTTGCGAGTCGAAGAGAGCAACGGCTGTGCCTTGGCAACCTGTGTGGCAGACTACGACACCATCGGCCCTGCCTACGAACTGGCGGAGCGGTTGAGTCAGGCGCTGGCCATCCCGCTCATTGTGATGACTCCAGAAGCATTAATGCCAGTGAAGAGTTAGCCAAACGCGACAACAGCAGCCATTGCAACGCCCAACTGAACACCCCTTAAAAATTACATCATCATTTGCGCTCGCTTTGCGCGCCACGGCACACATGGGTTCCCTCTTGCCGGGTAAGATGGGGTTGCCCGCTGTAGCGGCAACAGTCGGATGTTTGCGGGCATATGCCGGTCACATCAGCCAGATCACCACCAGGAGGTAACCATGATCAGCCATATCGACCATCTGGTATTGACGGTCAGCGATATCGAACGGGCCGTGGCCTTTTACAGTTCGGTGCTCAATATGGAGGCCATCACCTTCGGTGCGGGGCGCCGGGCGGTAGGGTTTGGCAACCAGAAGATCAATCTGCAACTGCTGGGGCAGGAGCCGCGCAATCGGGCGCAGGTGGGGTCGGGAGATGTCTGCCTGATCACCCGCTGGCCGCTGGAGCAGGTGATGGCCCAGCTGGCCTGCCACGGGGTGGAGATTGTCGAGGGGCCGGTGACCAAAAGCGGGGCTTGCGGGCCCATCGAGTCCATCTACTTCCTCGACCCGGATCAGAACCTGATCGAGATAAGTCGCTACCCCTGAGTCCGCCGCGACAGAGGGAGTTGGGTTGGCGTATCAACCGCTGGCCGGGCGCATCTTTTCCTCGTTTGCCTCTCTTGGCGTGCCCCGCACTCGCCATTGCCGGCGCCTTTGCTTCCCGTGAAATCGGTTAACCCTGTTTGCCCCATCGCCCCTGACGCGGGGCTTGGTGCTGTGAGCTGGCCCGCAATTGTGTCGCCGGTGCGCTGGAGTTGGCGATAATCCGGCGTGCTGTGGCAGGTGATGTGGTAATGTGTCGCACTTTTTTGCCGGATGGGCCGGCATTGGCCTCGTTGAAATTGGAGCCGTATGCAAAAAATCGACGTAGTGGAGAGGGTGATGCCGCAGATCATGTGTCCGGCATGGCCGACGCACGCAACCGTACAACAGGATGGGGTTCAGCCCCTCTGGCAGGTGACTCATGCTGGCTAACGAATCCATGCGCCTGAACAAATACATCAGCGAGAGCGGCATCTGCTCGCGCCGCGAGGCCGACCGCTTTATCGAGCAGGGCCATGTCTTTATCAACGGCAAGCGGGCCGGGATCGGTGATCAGGTGCAGGTTGGCGATCTGGTCAAGGTGAACGGTCAGGTGATCGAGCCGCGCGAGGCGGACAGTCTGGTGCTGATCGCCCTCAACAAGCCGGTGGGCATCGTCAGTACCACAGAGGCGGGCGAGAAGGACAACATCGTCGATTTCGTCAACCACAGCACCCGGGTCTTCCCCATCGGGCGGCTCGACAAGGATTCGCAGGGGCTGATCTTCCTCACCAACCACGGCGATCTGGTCAACAAGATCCTGCGGGCGGGCAACGATCACGAGAAAGAGTATCTGGTGACCGTCGACAAGCCGGTGACCGACGAGTTTGTGCGCGGCATGGCGGCCGGGGTGCCGATCCTCGGTACTGTGACCAAGAAGTGCAAGGTGAAGAAAGAGGCGCCGTTTGTCTTTCGCATCACGCTAGTGCAGGGGCTGAACCGCCAGATCCGCCGCATGTGCGAGTACTTCGGTTTTGAAGTGACCAAGCTGGAGCGCATTCGCATCATGAACGTCAGCCTCAAGGGGCTGCCGGTGGGTGAGTGGCGCGATCTGACCGACGACGAGCTGATCGATCTGTTCAAGCTGATTGAGGACTCCTCCTCCGAGGTGAAACCGGCCAAAGGCGACAAACCCAAGGCGGCCAAGGCTCCTGCGGCGCAAGGCGCCAAGCCGGGGCAGGGCAAGAAGCCGCGCCGCGATGACGATCACGAGATTGGTGGTCGCCCCAATGTGCCGGGCCCGGAAGCCTTCGAGAAGAAGCTGCCGGTGGGCAAGGGGGGCGCGGGCAAAGGTGCCGCCAATAAAGGTGGTGCTGGCAAGGGCAGTGCAGGCAAAGGGGCTCTCGGCAAGGGGGGTAAACCGGCCGCAGGCAAGCCGCGCACCGCTAACACCGGACGGCAGAAGAAGGGGCGCTGAGTTGCCCCTCTGAGTGGCGTCAGCCGCCAGTCATCTCCAATACGGTTCTCTCCAACACACCGGCCTCAGGCCGGTGTGTTGCTTTGGGTCGCAGAGTCGGTTGGGCGGGGCGCCGAAAGGGTTGGCTCGCTGGCGGTCGGTAACCGCATAACGCGGGGGTAGTGGCGCGGGTCGAGGCGCACTACCAGCAGGCTCATCAGCAGTAATCCTCCCAGTTGCCACTGCCAGGCGGCCGCAAAGTCGCCCACATAGTGATAGAGCCGTGCCGCCACCCAGGGGCCGGTGGCCGCCAGCATAAAGCCGAACCCCTGCATCAGGGCGCTCAGGGTGCCCGCGCGGCGCGGGTCGGGCAGGTGATCGAGCGCAATCACCATGATGAGCGAAAAGCTGCCGCCCAGACCGGCGCCGCACAGCATGCACCAGAGAATGGGGGCACTGGCGGGTGCCAGCCAGAGGCCGCCAAATCCCGCCAGCTGCATGGCGATGGCAAGCCCCATCCACGGCCGCCGATCCAGACTGCGCGCCGCCAGTAGCGGCAAGCCGAGGCCGCTGGCGGTCTGCGCTAGTGCCAGCCAGGCGACCAGCTCGCCAGCCTGTGCAGCGTTCCACCCATTTGCCATATAGGCGGGGGCCAGCCAGGCCACTACGATGCCGTAACCGCTGTTGATGATGCCAAAGCAGACGATCAGCAACCAGCTGCGGGGCTGGGTGATCAGCCGTTGTTCGCCATCGGGAATGGCGACCGCGGCGGCCCGTGGCAGACGCACTTGCCACACCAGCCAGACGAGGGCCAGCAGCACCGGCAGGCTCCAGAGCGCCAGCGCCCGCGACCAGTCGAGGCTGACTGCCAGCCTTGGCGTGAGGCTGGCTCCGAGCGCCCCGCCCCCCATCATGCAGGCAGAGAAGATCCCCATCACCAGCGGCACCTTGTGGGCGAAGGCCTGCTTGATAAGCGCCGGTAGCACCCCCTGCACCAGTGCCGACCCAAGGCCGCAGAGCGCCGCGCTGGCGATCAGCAAGGCACCGCTTTGGGCATCGAAGCGCATGGCGCTGCCAATGCCGAGCAGCAGCAGGGCCAGCCCCAGCAGGGTGGTGGCACTGGCAAGGCTGCGCAGGCGCGGGGTGAGCAGCACGCCAATCCCGATCAGCCAGAGCGGCAGCAGGGTGAGCCAGGCCAGGGTATCCATCCCGAGCGACAGGGTGCGGCCAATCTCACCGCTCAACGGGCCGATGGCGGTAAGAAAGGGGCGCAGGTTAAGGCCAGTCAGGATCACCAGCACCAGCAGGGCGGTCTGGCCTGCGGGTTGATCCGCATTTCGTTGATTCATCGGGTGCTGTTTCCGGTTCTGGGAGAGACAGGGGGCATTGGGGACACGGAGTCATCGGGGCTGAACGTGGCAGATCACCGTCAAAGGAGGCAAAAACGCCAGCCTAGCGGGGTCTAAAGTCATTTGGAAATTAAATGATAGAATGGGCTTCAGTGGTTTTGTAAATGGAGTGCCCCATGCTGGATCCCCTGTTACTGCGCAGTTTTGTCGCCATTATCGACACCGGCAGCTTTACCCGCGCCGGTGAACGGGTCCATCTGACCCAATCCACCATCAGCCAGCAGATCCGCCGCCTTGAGCAGCAGCTTGGCTGCCCACTGCTCGATCGTGCTGGCCGTCAGGTGGTGGCGACGGCGGAGGGGGAAAAATTGCTGGGGCTGGCCCGCCGCATTCTGGCGCTGCTGGCGCAGGCCGAAGAACAAGTGACGGAAGGGAGCGTGGCGCTCAGCCTCGGTGTGCCGGAGGATTTTGCCGCAGGCGCCATCACCCCTGTGCTGGCCGCCTTTGCCCGCGACTACCCCGAGGTACGGCTGGAGGTGGAGAGCGGCCTGAGCCATCACATCTGGCAGCGCTTCGCGGCGGGGGAGCTGGATCTGGCGCTGGTCAAGCAGGTGCGCGGACAGGGCTCGCCGCTCGCCAGCTGGCGTGAGCCGCTGGTGTGGGTAGATAGCCGCGACTGGCCAGCGAAGGGGCGTGATCCGCTGCCGCTGGTCGCCTTCCCGAGCGAAGGGCTTTATCGGCGGCAGATGACCGAGGCGCTTGATGGTCTGGGTCGGCGTTGGCGTATCGCCTATGTCAGCGCCAGCCTCGCCAGTTTGCAGGGGGCGGTGAGCGCAGGCATCGGCGTGAGCTTGCTGCCCAAACGGCTGATGCCCGCCGATCAGCTGGCCCTGACCCAGTGGCCCAAGGTGGCGCCGGTGGAGCTGGCGCTCCATGCGGCAAAGGATGGGGGTGAACCGCACAGCCGCTTGAGTTCGGCCCTGATCGCCCTCTGTGATGAGGTGATGGGGCCGCAGTAACTTGTGGTATGGGGAAAACTGAAGTCGGAAAGATAAACGGGGGGATCAGTGATCCTTCCCCTCCGCCAGCTTGCGCTCGTAATCCTGTTTCACGATGGCCAGTGCTGCCAGCACCAGCTCCGGGGCCAGTTGGTTGGTCTCCAGCAGTTCAATCAGATCCACCGCGAGTTTCACCTCGGGCGGGGCAGTTTCCAGTGACATGGGCAGGGTTCCGGTTGCGGGAAGAGGGGGGATTATACAGGGGCGCCGCCGTTGGCCGAAAGCGCCCGCTCTGTCGGGGAGGGGAGGCACCAAGGTCAGAGGTGTTGACGCATCTCCTTGTCGATCTCCTCGCGCAGGGCAATGAGCTTTTTGGCGTACTGCTGCAACTGCAGATCGCTCTCGCTCACCGGCTGCCACTGAGGCACCGGGGTCGGTTTGCCCTGCTCATCCATCGCCACAAAGATGATGATGCAGTGGGTGGTCTTGTGGCGCTCGGTCTCGGTGGGGTGGCGGCTGTAGACATCCACCGCCAGATGCATGCTGGTGGTGCCGGTGTGGATCACCTGGGCGTGCACCTCTACCAGCTGGCCAATCTGGATGGGGCGCAAAAAGCGGATCCCCCCCACATAGACGGTCACCGCATAGCCGCCGCACCAGCCAGCGGCGCAGGCATAGCCCGCCTGATCGATCCACTTCATCACCATGCCGCCGTGTACCTTGCCGCCGAAATTGACGTCGGAGGGTTCGGCCAGAAATTGCAGGGTCAGTTCGCGATTTGGCACAGTTACATCCTTATTGCCTGAAGGGTTTCCCTGAGCTTTGCCCCATCGGCCTGCCCGGTCAAGGGTTCATCCCCGATTCAGGGGGGCGGGGTCACTATCTGGCTCTATCGACGGGAACATAGCCGCAGGAGTGACACCATGAAACAGATGCTGGAACAGTTGCTGGGGGCTGGCAAAGGCTGGCTCAACGAAGGCGGAGACAAGCGCAAGGGGCAGATGCAGGGGGCGCTGGCCGGTGGCGCGCTCGGTCTGCTGCTGGGCAATAAAAAAGTGCGCAAATATGGCGGCAAGGCCGCTGCCGTGGGCGGCGCCGCAGCCCTTGGCGGGCTGGCCTACAAGCTCTATCAGGATTGGCAGGCCCAGCAGGCGGCACCGGCCCAGCCCACCCATCCCATCAGTGGGCTGGAAGGCAATGCGCTGGATGCCCGCGCGGCGCTTTTGGTGCGCGCCATGGTGGCAGCAGCCCGGGCCGATGGCCATATCGACGGGGCCGAGCGCCAGAAAATTCAGGAGTACCTGACCGAACAGGGCCAGAGCGATGTCGCCCGCTGGATTGACGCCGAGCTGGCCCGACCCCTCGATCCCCACGCGCTGGCGCGGGAAGTGACCGACATGGAGCTGGCCACCGAGGTCTATCTCGCCTCCCTGCTCGCCATCGAGGTGGATCACTTTATGGAGCGCGGTTATCTCGACGAACTGGCGCGCGCCCTCAAACTCGATGACAACCTCAAAGGGAGCATCGAGCGGCAGGTGGCCCAACTTAACGCCCCCGCCTGATACTCTCACCGCCATGGATTGCCGATAACGCCCCGCTCAAGGGGCGTTGTTGTTTCTGCGGCTCGTCAAAAGATACGGATGAGCCTATTTGGATTGCGGGACACAGCCCCTAAGATGGCGCATGACCATCACCTTTTTTGCAAGGAGCAACCATTGGAGATACGCAAGGCAAGCGAACTGGATATCGACGCCATTGTCGAGCTGAACCGGCAGATAGGAGAGATCCACCATCAACACTATCCCGAGGTGTTCTGCCCCCCTTCGCCAGAGGAGCGGGCATTTTTGCTGAGCGCCATCGGCGTGGAAGGGCGTCTGTTCTGCGTTGCCGAGCAGGATGGTATGGTGGTGGGCTTTTTGACGGCGCGGATAGACATCAATGAGAGCGTGCCTTTTCTCAGCAAGCTGCCTATCTGCCGTATCGGCTCGGTGGTGGTGGATGAGCAGCACCGCTCCCGCGGGATTGGCAAGGCGCTGATCGCCCATTGCGATGAGTGGGCCAAGGTCCGTGATGCTCAGCAAATCCGGCTGGAGGTGATGGTCTTCAACGAGCGTGCCCAAGCGCTCTACGAGGCGCTGGGCTTCAAGGTGCAGTCGCAGATCATGGCCAGATAACCAGTTTCTGATGGCGAGCCAAGGCGCGTCACTCCCCAACCACAAATGCCCGTTGCGGGCCTTTGTTCGTTTCGCCAACGGCTCCTTGCCTCGTTACTTTTCACCGAGCTGCGCGGCAATCAGCGCGGCCAGTCGGGTGAGGGCCTGCTCCAGCTGCTCGCTCCAGGGATGGGAGCTGTTGAGGCGCAGGCAGTGGTTGTGTTGCCCCTGACTGGAGAAGAGCGCGCCGGGGGCTACTGAAAAACCGCTGCCCAGAGCCTTGGCGTGCAGGGCGCGGCTGTCGAAATGGGCAGGCAGCGCCAGCCAGAGAAAGTAGCCGCCATCGGGGGAGGAGATCCGTACCTCGTCCGGCAACAGCCGTTGCAGGGCCGCCCGCATCTGCTGCTGGCGCTGTGCCAGGGTGTGGCGCAGGCGGCGAAAGTGGGCATCGACCCCGCCCTGGCGCAGCATCTCGGCCAGCGCCAGCTGGCTCGGCACATTGGTGGAGAGGGTGGACATCAGTTGCAGCCGCTGTACCCGCTCGGCATGGGGCCCCGCCACCACCCAGCCGACCCGAAAGCCCGGCGCCAGACACTTGGAAAAGGAGCTGCAAAGCAGGCTGTCGCCACGCTGATCCCAGTGGCGGATCGGCTTGGGGCGTTCGCGGCCAAAGTAGACCTCGGCATAGACGTCATCCTCCACCAGCGGCACCCCATGGCTGTTGAGCAGCGCCATCAGCCGCGCTTTGTGGCTATCCGGCATGGTGTGGCCGAGTGGGTGCTGCACATTGCCCATCAACCAGCAGGCCTTGACCGGAATGCGGGTGAGGGCGTCTTCCAATAGCGCCAGATCGATGCCCACCCCCGGAATGACCGGGATCTCCACCGCCTTGAGTTTCAGCCGCTCGATGGCCTGCAGGGCGCCATAGAAGGTGGGGGACTCCACCACCACCCAGTCACCGGGCTCGGTCAGCACCTGCAGGCTGAGGGAGAGCGCCTCCATGGCGCCGGTGGTGATGATGATCTCCTGCGGATTGACCGCCACCCCATCGCTGGCGTAGCGCTGGGCGATGGCACGACGCAGCGCCTCGTTGCCGGGGGGAAGGTCGGCCACCGTGCTAAAGGGATCGAGCTTGCGCATGCAGCTGGCCAGCGCCCGCCCGAGCTGGGGATGTGGGAACAGGGTCGGATCGGCCACCGACATGCCAAGGGGCACCAGATCCCGCGATTTGCTCGCCTGCAACACCTCGAACACCAGATCGTTGATATCCACCGAGCCGCTGTAGTGGGTCTGGCTCGGGGTGTGCTGCACGAGCTGTGGTGAGGCGGCTTTGACGTAGTAGCCGGACTGGGGGCGGGCGAGGATCCACCCCTGACTTTCGAGCAGTTGATAGGCCTGCAGCACCGTCATGGGGCTGAGCCCGTGGGTCTTGCAGCTCTGGCGAATGGAGGGGATGCGCTCCCCCGGTTGCCAGATGCCATCGTCGATCTGGCTTTGCAGGCGGTCGGCCAACTGCTGGTAAAGGGACATGATCTGGATCAACTGTTATAGGTGTAATTCAATATAACTGCATCTGTTATAGGTGTCATGCTCCGTGATGTACTTGTCACGCACGAAACGTGCAAGGCAAATACAACAAAAGAGAGTGACGCATGATCAATCCGGATGACGTGGTCAGCCTGTCTCGCCTGCAATTTGGCGCCACGGCCCTGTTCCACTTCCTGTTTGTGCCCCTCACGCTGGGGCTGTCCTGGATCCTGGTGATCGCCGAGTCGGCTTATGTGATGACCGGCAAGGTGATCTATCAGGACATCACCCGCTTCTGGGGCAAACTGTTTGGCATCAACTTCGTCATGGGGGTCACCACGGGGATCACCATGGAGTTTCAGTTCGGCACCAACTGGGCTTACTACTCCCACTATGTGGGGGACATCTTCGGTACCCCGCTGGCCATCGAGGGGCTGATGGCCTTCTTCCTCGAATCGACCCTGGTGGGGCTCTTCTTCTTCGGTTGGGACAAGCTCTCCCGCGGCAAGCACCTGCTGGTGACCATGCTGGTGGCGCTCGGCTCCAATCTCTCGGCGCTCTGGATCCTGATCGGTAACGGCTGGATGCAAAACCCGGTGGGGGCCGAGTTCAACCTGCTGACCCAGCGCATGGAGCTGGTGGATATCGCCGCCGTGCTGTTTAACCCGGTGGCGCAGGTGAAGTTCGTTCACACCGTCGCGGCGGGCTATGTGGCCGCCTCCATGTTCGTGATGGGGGTGAGCAGCTGGTATCTGCTGCGCAAGACCGAGGTGCAGTTTGCCCTGCGCTCCTTCGCCATCGCCTCCGGCTTCGGGCTGGCGGCCATCCTCTCGGTCATTGTGCTCGGGGATGAGTCGGGCTATCGCACCGGCGAGGTGCAGAAGGTCAAGCTCGCCGCCATCGAGGCGGAGTGGGAGACCGAGCCAGCGCCAGCTTCCTTTACCCTGTTCGGCTTCCCGGATCAGACTGCCGAGACCACCCACGCAGCCATCAAGATCCCGTATCTGATGGGGATCATCGCTACCCGCTCCATCGACGAGGCGGTGACCGGCCTCAAGGATATCAAGGTGCAAAACGAGGCGCGCATTCGCAGCGGCATGGTGGCGGCCGAGGCCCTCGACCAGATCCGGCAGGGCGATGACACCCCGGCCAACCGCGCCCGCTTCGAGCTGCACGGCAAGGATCTTGGCTACGGCATGCTGCTCACCCCCTATGCCAGCAATATCGCCAAGGCCGGTGAGGCAGAGATTGCCAAAGCGGTCGATGACTCCATCCCGCCAGTGGCGCCGCTGTTCTGGGGCTTTCGGGTGATGGTGGGGCTTGGCGTCACCATGCTGGGGCTGATGGTGGTGAGCTTTGTCCAGCTCTGCCGCAACCGGCTGCAAGACTCCCCACGGCTGCTCAAGACCCTGTTCTGGAGCATGCCGCTGCCCTGGATTGCTATCGAGGCGGGCTGGCTGGTGGCCGAGCTCGGCCGTCAACCCTGGACCATCAGCGATGTGCTGCCGGTGTCGGCCTCGGTCTCTTTGCTTCAGCCGGGCCAACTCTGGTTCAGCCTCATCGCTATCTGTTCCATCTACACCCTGCTGCTGGTGGTGGAGCTGTTCCTGTTGCGCCATGTGATCCACAAGGGGCCCGCCATTCTCCATACCGGCCGCTACAGCGGTGAACAACCCGAACTTGCGAGGATCGCCTGATGGATTACGCAACCCTGAAACTCATCTGGTGGGCGCTGGTGCTCTTCATGATGGTCGGTTTTATCGTGATGGATGGTTTCGATCTCGGCATCGCCATGCTGCTGCCGGTGGTGTCGAAAGATGACGACGACCGCCGTCTGGTGATCAACAGCGTGGGGCCGGTGTGGGAAGGCAATCAGGTGTGGCTGATTGCTGGTGCCGGTGCCCTGTTCGCCGCCTGGCCGCTGGTCTATGCCGCAGCTTTCTCGGGGCTCTACATCCCCATGGTGGTGCTGCTGCTCGGGCTATTTTTGCGTCCGGTCGGTTTTGACTATCGCAGCAAGCTGGCCGATCCGGTTTGGCGCCGCTGGTGGGATCGGGCGCTGGTGGCCGGTGGCCTGATACCGGCGCTCATCCTCGGTGCGGCTATCGGTCTGGTGATGGATGGGCTACCGTTTCGCTTCGACACGGCGCTGCGTCTGCACTATGGCGCCTTCGACTTCCACTGGGGCTGGCTGCTCTCGGTGCTGGCCACTGCCATCAGCCTGTTGCTGCTGCACGGCGCCGGTTTTCTGCAAGCCAAGGTGACTGGCACCCCTGCGCTGCGCGCACGGGGGATCGCCATCCTGCTGGCCCCGCTGGTGAGCCTCTGCTATCTGCTGGCTGGCTGGCATCTGGTGGATCTGCAAGGGTTTCAGCTGACCGGTGTCGGCACACAACCTTTTGACCCAAATGCTGCCATCAGCCCGCTGATGAAGGGGGTGAGCCCCCACGCCGGTGGCTGGCTGCGCAACTATTTTGACTATCCGCTGCTGTGGCTGGTGCCGATCATCGGGGCGCTGGCGCCGCTGGTGAGCGGGATTGCCTCCTGGCTGGAGCGGGGCCGGGTTGCGCTGCTGGCCAGCGCCATCTCCTGCGCCGCCATGCTCTGCTCGGTGGCCATCGCCCTGTTCCCCTTCGTGCTGCCCTCATCCCTCGATGCGGTCAGCAGCCTGACCCTGTGGGACAGCACCTCCAGCTACAAGACCCTGGCCATCATGTTCGGCCTCGTGCTGGTGCTGATGCCGGTCAACCTGGGCTACACCGGCTGGGTCTATCGGGTGGTGCGCGGCAAGCTCGACCGTGCCCGCATCAAGCGCGACAGCCATCAACTCTACTGACCTCAAGGGATCTGCTATGTGGTACTTCACCTGGATTTTGGGCCTCGGATTTGCCCTGCTGCTGGGCCTGTGCAACCTGCTCTGGCTGGAAGCGCGCTGGGAAGCCTATGAACGGGACGGCAACTGACGGCGGGGGCTAGCGCCCCGCCATGGCCGGTGGCTGGCGTTCACCCGTCGCCATCGGCCCCTCTCTCCCCTCTTTAAACGACACACTTTCAACTGACAACCAACCGACAGGTAATTGTGATGAAACAGAGATTGAAAGCGGTGGCGCTGGCCATCGGCTGCGCCCTTGCCGCCGCGCCGGCGGGTGCCGCCAGCCAGAGCGTACAACTGACGCCACTGGACAAGAACTTCACCCTGCAGGTGCTCGGTAGCGGCGGCCCCATCTCCGACGATCAGCGTGCCTCCTCCAGCGAGGTGATCTGGTGGAAGGGGAAATCCCGCATCCTGATCGATGCCGGTGGTGGCGTCTACCTGCGCTTCGGCCAGGCGGGGGCCAAGCTCGAAGAGGTCGATTTTATCGGCATCACCCACTTTCACACCGACCATGTGACCGACCTGCCCGCCCTGCTCAAGGGGGCCTACTTCTTCGAGCGCAGCGATCCGCTGGATCTGGCGGGGCCAGAGGCCGGCTCGGCCTTCCCTAGCATGAGCGGCTACTTCGATGCCCTCTTCAACAAAGACAAGGGCGCTTATGCCTACCTGAGCGGCTTCAAGGATGGCACCGATGGCCTCTTCCCCATCACCTTGCACGATGTGCCCTACCAGAGCCCGCAGCCTCACACCGTCTATCAGCAGGATGGGCTGACCATCACGGCGCTCGGCATCCCTCACGGTGACGTGCCCTGTCTGGCCTATCGCATCGAGAGCGCAGAGGGGACCATCGTTATCTCTGCAGATCAGAACGGCAGCAACCCGGCCTTTGTGCCGTTTGCCAAGGGGGCCGACATTCTGGTGATGCCGCTCGCCATCCACGAAGGGGCCGACCCTGTCTCCGCCTCGCTCCATGCCAAGCCATCTGTGGTGGCAAAAATTGCCGCCGAGGTGAACCCCAAGCTGCTGGTGCTCAACCACTGGATGGGGGTTGGCCTCAATCACAAGAAAGAGGCGATGGCCATCGTCAAACAGCAGTTCCACGGCCAGATCGTGGCCGCCCGCGATCTCTCCAGCTACCCCGTTTCATCCGTCAAGGAGTCCGCTCATGAGTAACTCAAGCAGCAACAAAACCACCGGCAAACTGACTCTCTCCATCGCCATGACCAGCCTGATTGCCCTGACCCCGGGACTTGCGCTGGCGGCCACCCCGGGCGATGCGCCGGTCAAGGCCGCCCCCAGCGAACAGCACGGCGGCAAGTGTGCGGCGGGCAAGTGCGGCACCGAGAAGCGCTTCGAGAAGCAAGCCCTCGACAGTGATCCGCAGGGGCGGCTGGTGCGCGCTCGCGATGGCAAGTGTGGCGTGGCGGGCGAGGGGATTGATGGCGACAGATCCAGCAACGGCAGCAAGATGACGGAGGGGGTATGCGGCCAATAAGCTCCCGCAGTCGGGGGATCGGGCTGCGTCAGGAGCATCTGGATGCGCTCTGCGCCGGCCCCGTCCGCCCCGGCATCGACTTTCTCGAGCTGGCGCCGGAGAACTGGATGGCCATCGGCGGCGCCAAGCGGGCGCAGCTGCACCAGCTGGCCGAGCGTTACCCGCTGGTGGCCCACGGCCTCAGCCTCTCCCTCGGCGATTGCCAGCCCCTCAATCGCACCCTGCTCAGCCAGATCCGCACCTTTCTGGACGAGTTCGGCATCGGGATCTATAGCGAGCATTTGAGCTTTTCCCGCGACCAACAGGGCTATCTCTACGAACTGCTACCGGTGCCGCGTCAGTGGGAGAACATCCCCTATCTAGCAGAGCGGATCGCGCAGGTGCAGGAGGCGCTGGCCCGCCCGCTGGTGCTGGAGAATATCTCCTACTACCACGGCTATGACCATGAGATGCCGGAGGAGGATTTTCTCGCCGAGCTGGTGGCGCGCAGCGGCTGCGAGCTGCTGCTCGATATCAACAACGTCTTTGTAAACAGCCGCAACCACGGTTACTGCCCCAAGCGGATGATCGCCGGGCTGCCGAGCAATGCGATCCGCTACTTCCATATCGCCGGTCATCTGGAAGAGGCGGATGGCACCTTGCTGGATACCCATGGCAAACCGGTGTGCGAGGAGGTGGTGGCGCTGGCCCGTTATACGGTGCAGACCCACGGTTTGCGCCCCCTGCTGCTGGAGCGGGATCATCATCTGCCACCGTTGGTCGAGCTGGAGACCGAGCTGGCACGGGTGCACGGCGCCTGTTGCGAGGCGATCGACAGTCAGGTGCGGGAGGTGCGCTATGGATAGACGGTTATCCCTGATCACTGCGCCCAAAACGGCACCGCAGCGGATGCAGCAGCAGACCGCCTGGCTGGCGAGCCGAGTGCGGCTGCCGCAGGATGGCATCGCCAGCCACTATGCCCGCAGCGTGCGCGCCAATGTGGAGTTGGTGCTGGAGAGCGCTTTTCCGCTCACCCACGCTCACTGGGCACCGGTGGACAGGTGGCAACTGGTGGAGGGCTTTGTCATCGCGCACGGCGCCGAGGCCCCCGAGTTTCACCATATCGCCACCGAGTTTGTCCGCTATGTGCAGCATCGCCACAGTGAAGGCTCTCTCAACTGGCCCAGGCAGCGGCTGGCGCTGCTGGAGTACGAGTGGGCCTGCCTCTGTGTCGAGATTGATGAAGGGGTGGTGCCGCAAGTGTTGCCGGGGGAGGAGGTAACGGCGGAGAGTTCGTTTACGCTCAATCCCACCCTGCAACTGCTTGAGCTCCCCTTTGCCATTCGTCGCAGCGGCGTGGTGCCGACCCGGCAGGGCAACCACTTCTATGGCCTGTTTCGCAGTCCGGATCATCAGGTAGTGACCCAGCGGTTGCGCGAATGGGACGTGGCGCTGATCCAGCTGCTGCAACAGCAGCCGGGGATCACCCAAGCCGCATTCAAGCAACAGGTGCAACAGGTTCGCAGCGACTTTGATCTGAGCGAGTGGGCGCGCCATTTTCACCGGCTGGGTCTGTTGATCCTGCCCGTCGGTGAGCGCCAGCCTGGCACTCCCTTGCCCCCATTTAGCAAACACCAAGGAGAATTCCCATGAACAACACCCTGATCCAGTGGTACGAGCGGGCGGTGGCCCAGTGCAAGCGGCTCGATTTTCTGGCCCTGCTGGCCATTCGCCTCTATCTCATCCCGGTCATCTATGTGGGGGCCCACTCCAAGGTGGTGGGCTTTGCCGGCACGGTCGCCTGGTTTGGTGCCCCGGTCTCGGAAGGGGGGCTCAACCTGCCGTTCCCGACCCTGCTCGCCTTTCTGGCGGCGGGCACCGAGGTACTGGGCTGCATCTGCATTGCCCTTGGCCTCTTTACCCGCATCATGGCCATTCCCACCATCTTCCTGATGAGCGTGGCGAGCGCCATGGTGCACTGGAAGCACGGCTGGGATGCCATCGCCACCGGCAGCATGGAGGCTACTGTGCGCCTAAACGGTTTTATCGAGTGGCTGGCCGCCAACTTCCCCGGTCGCTACAACTACATCACCGAGCTGGGGGATCCCGTGATGCTCAACAACGGGATGGAGTTTGCCGCCACCTACTTCGTGATGCTGCTGGTGCTGCTGGTTTACGGCGGGGGCCGTTACGTCAGCCTCGACTACTGGCTCAAGCGGGCGGTGACCGGCAAAGCAGGCGTGCAACAGGCGGTATAAGACCCGCCAACGGATAACAAAAACCATAACGACAGAGCGTGAAAAACAGCGAGCGGCCAGGGGCCGCTCGCAGTTTTTGTGCTGTGTGGGGTGGGCGTGTCAGCTACGTCAGCCGTTACTGGTAGCGGCCGACCACGATGGGGGACTCCTGCTCAATCTGGCCAAGGCGCTCGGCCCACTGGGCGAGCCAGGCTTCCCGCTCTTCTTGCGAGACCCGCACCGGGGCATAACAGATATGGGGGCGCAGCACGTCGAAGCCGACAAATTGCAGGATCCCGCGCTGGATGGGGCGCAGCACTCCGTCGATATCGCCGTTGAAGCCGTCGGGCAGATAGGTCTCGGCAGGGCCGCCGGTGGTGAGGCTCAGCAGGGCCCGCTTGCCGCGAAACTTGCCGCTCTCGTAGATATGGCCCTGACCGTAGACCCGCCCCATGGCAAAGACCCGATCCACCCACCCCTTGAGGATGGCTGGCAGGCCAAACCACCAGAGCGGAAACTGGAAGATCAGCAGATCGGCCGCCTCCAGCTTTTGCATCTCCTGCTCCAGCTGGGGGGCAAAGCTGCCCTGCTCGGTGGCAGCCAGTTCTTCGAGTTGCAGCTTGAGAAAATCGGGATCGCTGGCGGCGGTGAAGTTGCGCCGATCCGAGACGGGATCAAAGCCCATGGCATAGAGATCGCTGGTCATCACGGTGTGGCCCGCCTGCTCCAGCGCCCTGATGGCGTGGCAGAAGAGGGCACCGTTGAAGCTTTTGGGTTCGGGATGGGCATAGACGATAAGCACCTTCATAACAGACTCCGTGGCAAATGATGCGAGGGTGACAGGCTTGGTTGCTGAAAAAGTTGCTGAAACAGTTGCCGGGTTAACGCTGTGTCACAGCATAGAAGCCTGCCGCGCCGATTGCAGCAGGCGCCACGCCCTTGCGTGACGCCTGCTGGCGCAGCTTATGCCTGACAGGCGGCGAGCCGGAGGGCTTCGCGGCGCTCGCTGACATGGGTCAACCCGTAGGCCAGCAGCACGATAAGGGCGCCGATCCAGGGGGTGTGCATCAGGCCGAGGTGCTCTACCACCAAGCCACCAACCACAGATCCCAGCGCAATGCCGACGTTGAAGGCGGCAATATTGAGGCCCGATGCCACATCCACCGCCTTGGGGGTGTGCAGTTCGGCTTGTTTCACCACCAGTACCTGCAAACCCGGCACGTTGCCGAAGGCAAAGGCGCCCCACACCAGCACGGTGAGCACCGCCAGCACCGGATGGGGTGCGGTGAAGGTGAGGGCCAGCAGCACCAGCGCCAGACCGGCAAACAGCAGTTTCAGCGCCTGCAGGGGGCCCATCTTGTCGGCCAGCTTGCCACCCCAGATATTGCCGACGGCGACCGATACCCCGTAGACCAGCAGGATCAGGCTCACCGCACCGGCGCTAAAGCCGCTCACCTGCTGCAGGATGGGGGCGAGGAAGGTAAACGCCGTGAAGGCGCCGCCATAACCGAGGGCGGTCTTGGCGTAGACCAACAGCAGCGGCTTTTTGGTCAGTACCGAGAGTTGTTCGCGGATGGTCGAGGCTGCCCCCTTGGGCAGGTTGCTCGGGATCAGCAGCAGGCTACCCACCATGGCGATCAAACCGAGCAGGCTCACCACCAGAAAGGTTTCACGCCAGCCAAAGACCTGACCAATCCAGGTGCCGAGCGGTACGCCGGTCACCAGCGCCACAGTTAGGCCGCTGAACATGATAGCGATGGCGCTCGCCGCCTTCTCTTTGGCCACAAGACCCGTGGCGATGGTGCTGCCCACCGAGAAGAAGACCCCGTGCGCCAATCCGGTGAGGATGCGGGCCACAATCAGGCTCTCGTAACCGGGGGCCTGCCAGGCCAGCAGGTTGCCGGCGGTAAAGAGCGCCATCAGCCCCACCAGCAACCACTTGCGCGGCACCTTGCCGGTCAGCGCCGTGAGCACAGGGGCGCCGATGGCCACCCCAAGGGCATAGAGGCTGACCAACAGGCCCGCGGAGGGGAGCGAGACATTGAGCTGCTGGGCGATGGTGGGGATAAGCCCCACAATCACAAATTCGGTGGTGCCGATCGCAAAGGCACTTAAGGTAAGGGCAAATAACGCCAGTGGCATAACAACTCCTTGGTTAGGGACTCCCGACGGGAGAATGGCGCCAGTATGCCTAGGTGGTTTGTTGGCAAAAATGATGGTGACATCAAATTACTTTTGCCAAATCAGCAGCAATGGCGATGGGTGGGAGGGGATTGTGTTGCCCGCGGCGTGAGCGCAACGCAGTGATCTGCCTCGCAGAACGGGATGAACGCTGCTCCTTTTCTGAGCTTGCTTAAGCTCCAGTACAAGCTGGCAGCCATAGGATTTTTCCTGTGAAACCCGTGTGTGTTGAACCCATGCGCGTCGGTGTTGTGATGGCCGTGCGCTTTCATCTACAGGCAATAGACAGGCAATATCCAGCTGACAGGTAACATGATGACATTGAATCGACTCTCCTCTCTTTTGCTGCTGTGCGGCGCCTTTGCGGTACAGGCTGGCCAGAGCGATCCCCTCTCTGCCTGGAATGACACGGCAGCCAAGCAGGCGATCACCCGCTGGGTAACCAATGCCACCGATCAGCAGCAGGCCACTTTTATTCCGCCAGAGAAGCGCCATGTGGTGTTTGACAATGACGGCACCCTCTGGCCGGAAGCACCCATGACCTATCAGCTGCAGTTTGCGATGGACGAGATCAAGCGCCTGGTGCCGGAACACCCGGAGTGGAAGGCCGACCCCATCGTCGCGGCAGTGCTGAACAACGACCTCAAGGCCGTGGCCAAATCGGGGGAGAAGGGGCTCGCCAAGCTGGTGGGACTGACCCACAGCGGCATGACTACCACCGAGTTTGCCGAGCGGGTCACTCGCTGGGTCAACAGCAGCAAGGATCCCCGTTTTGGCTGCCACTACGATCAGCTCGGTTATCTGCCGATGAAGCAGCTGCTGCACTACTTGCGGGACAATGGCTTCCAGACCTGGATTGTCTCCGGCGGCGGCGTCGACTTTATGCGGGTGATGTCCGAGCAGATGTATGGCATCCCGCCCCAGCAGGTGATTGGCTCATTTACCCTCGGCGAGTTTGCCCTGACCGGGGAGGGCAGCGAGATCCGCAAGACCATGAACGGCGCCTATTTCGATGACAGCAAGGCGAAACCGGCCGCCATTCACCTCTTTATGGGGCAGCGTCCGGTCGGCGCCTTTGGTAACAGCGATGGCGACGTGCCCATGCTGCAATACACCTCGACCAACCCGGATTACCACACTTTTGGTTTGTTGGTGCACCACACCGATGCCAAGCGCGAATACGCCTACGACAGCCATCCGCCAGCCAGCGGCAAGCTGATCGACGGGCTGGCACAGGCAAAAGCGCGGGGCTGGGTGGTGGTCGATATGAAATCAGACTGGAATCAGGTATTCGATCCCGCCCTTTGCCAGAACGCGCCCTGATTGCGGGGCTGCATCTGGCATCAATATGGCGGCTGGACGTTCAGCAAGCGCTGCAAAGCGTGAGGCAAGAAAAGAGACAGGGAGAGCATGATGCTCTCCCTGTTTAATTTGGCTTGCTGGCGAGCCAGCCTTTCTTTCGCGTTAGTCTCACGCCTTTCGCGTCAGTCCCATGCGGGGGCAAAATCGGGATTGGCGCAGCGCTCGCCCCGATCCAGCGTGGCGATGGCGGCCATCTCCTCGCTGCTCAAGGTGATATCGAGAGCGGCCAGATTGGCAGCCTGATTCTCCCGCTTGGTGGAGCTCGGGATCACTGTCATGCCCTGCGCCAGCAGCCAGGCCAGCGACACCTGTGCCGCCGATACCCCGTGGCGCTGGCCAATCTCCATCAGCAGCGGCTCGCTCAGCACCTTGCCATAGGCGAGCGGCATATAGGCGGTGACGGCGATACCGTGGGCTTTGCAGAACTCGACCACTTTGCGGTTTTGCAGCAGTGGATGAACCTCGATCTGTTGGTGAGCGATGGCCCCCGGCCCCAAAATCTCGATAGCCTGTTTGAGCTGGGCCACGGTGAAGTTGGAGACCCCGATCTCCCGGGTCAGGCCCCGGGCCTTGGCCTCGGCCAGCTGCTCCAGATAGACCGCCATCGGCACCTCATCCTTGGGGGAGGGCCAGTGGATCAGCGCCAGATCCAGATAGTCGGTGCCCAGTTTTTCCAGGCTCACCTCAAGGCTCGGGATCAGCTTGCCCGGGACAAACTCGCTGGTCCACACCTTGGTGGTCAGGTAGATCTCGTGACGGGCAACAGTGCTGCGGGTCAGCACGGCGCCGACTTCGGCTTCGTTGTCATAGATCTGGGCGGTATCGATATGGCGATAGCCCAGCTCCAGACCGTTGGTCAGGGTGGCAAGCAGCGGCTCGCCCTTCAGGCGGAAGGTGCCCAGACCCATGGGTGGCATATTGATCATCTCGTTCCTCAATGGGGTGGTGGTTGGCCCTTGATGGGCTGAACAGAAACAGGCTCTAGGGCCAGTCAGGCGCCCAGTGGCTGATAGCGGCGAATGGTGCTGCTGGCAAACCAGGGCTCGGCCTTGGTGACAAATTCGGTAAAGTGGGGTTGGCCCTGATGGGCGGTGAGGGCCGCTTCGCTCTCCCACACCTCGTAGAGCATCCAGCTGTTTCGATTGTCCAAGTCTTGGTGCAGCTGATAGCGCTGGCAGCCCGCCTCTTGCAAGGTGGCCGCAATCAGCGGCTCAAGGGCGGCGCGAAACTGGGCGGCGAATTCGGGTTTGGCTTCAAGCTGGGCAATCACAATCACGGGTGATGACATCTGAACCTCCTTGGCAAAAACGAAGGGTCAGTATGCCTGCCGTGACTTGCAGGAAACAGGGCGCTGGTCGCAAAACAGTATTGAGGGGAGAGCAGCAATGGGGTAATCCAGGACATATAAGAGGAATACGCTAATGACCTCATTAAACGAACCAACAATTTATTTTTTTAGTTTCTAAGTTTCGACCGATTCTGATTGCAAGCGTCAGGATCTTATGTGCTTCTACATAAGCTTCGATTGTAGGTGATTTGCTGAATGTTCCATCCATCTTAACATCTTGAACTATTGCATCTGCTAAATGATGAAATTAATAATTTGCTTCGATGTTTCATGATCTACTACGCCCAAATATTTACAGTTTTCTTGATATACTCTGGAATAATGAGGTGGGATATCGGAGGCTAATATGTATGTATCATCTGGATTTTCTTTTAAATGAGCAATGGCGTTATTGATACTGTCAAAAAATCCTCTTGTTTCCATTAAATTAAGTAATGCGGATATCTCGGCAATCAGAGATCTTGTAATTTGCAATGAAAACATTTTCTCTTTTTTACGCTCAATTATGCTAGAAGTAATAATTGAACTGAACGAACCCAAAACTGCACCGCCAAGGGCTGCAATAACTGGAATCCATTCGTTCGATCCTTTACTTTCAATAGCCTTGATTGATTCAGTTACAAGATTAATTTATTCTGGGCTCATAGAACACCTTTTATAAAATTGCCATATAGATGGCATGATATTCTACTGTAACTACCTTCAAAATAACACCTTGAAATTTTGATGCAATCTGATAGCCATCTGTATCTGCAATAAAATGTAATAATATTAATGGGGGGCTGTGTCTTAAATGCCGTGATTAAGTCAAGAACACGTAATATGAAATGAACACTTCACCTGTTTTTTTTCAAAAAACGGCTCGGTATTTTCTTTTATAAACCTTTCGGATATGTAGTAGAGAACGATATTATGAATAATATGGATGTATATTGTTTCACGTCGTCCAGTATTATCAGGCAGCTAAATAGCTGTTCCGAATAGTAGATCACTGCACTCGTACAGCTTCTACAAGTGACGTTGAGCACGCATCGTGCGCTAAGCCTTGTCACTTCAGGCTTTCTCGCCAGATTGCACAAATGCCTTACGCCACAAGGCTTCCGGCAAGATGGAGCACTATTAGGATCAGTTATTTAGCTTGCACCGACCAGACCGCAAACTCATTGCCGCTGGGCTCAACGAAGTGGAAACGGCAGCCACCGGGGAAGTCAAATAGTGGGCGACTGATGGTGCCACCGTGTTGGCTCACCTTGGCTTGGGTCGCTTCAATATCGGCGCTGTAGAACACCAGCAGGGCGCCGCCCGCTGCACTGATCCGCTCGATAGAATCCGCCATCCAGCTCCTCATTGGCAAAGGCGCTGTAGTCGGGGCCGTAATCAACAAACTGCCAGCCAAATACAGCCTGAAAGAATGCCTTGGTCGCGGCGAGATCCTTGGCCGCAAACTCCACATAGTTCAGTTTTTCATGGGCTTTCATTCAGTTCGTCTCCCTCATCATCAGCATCGCTGGGCTCAGCAAGTTGTTCCCACGGGGTCAGTTTAAGTTGCTTGTGCCGTAACCTGAGGACACTGGCCATAATGAGGCCGATTAATCCCGCAAAAAAAGCGGTTTGACGTAGAGCAAATATCAGATCCATACCCATGGGTTGCCAGCTGAAAAACCACAACAGTATGCTCCAGATCAGTCCAAGGCCGATGCCAAATACCAGAAAGTTGGTAAGCCAGCTCTCGTAATGTGGCGGTTTGACAGACCAACCCAGTTGGCGCAACAACCAGAACAAGGGGAGATTGTAGTTGGACTGCCATACCCCTTTGTTAGCCAGCTCCTGATGGGCGGCGGCCAGCTGTTCTTCAAATGTCATGGTATTAATCCTTGTGAAGCAAGTGGTGTCATACGGTGCTTTTTAGGCTGCATTGTACTGACAAATCGCGAGCATGATGTGGGCTCGCGGTCACGTTCTTTCTCTGTAGAAAAAAAGAACTGGCCTCACCGCACGCTTGCCAATCCACAGCGGCTGCGCCTATAAAGGCCCATTACTCTTGTCCGGATAACAGCAATGAAGACCCATTCTGATGAACTGACCCTGTTTGTGGCGGTGGTGGAGGCGGGCAGTTTTCGCCAGGCGGCGGAGAACCTCGGTATGGATAACTCGGTGGTGAGCCGTGGCATCAAGCGGCTGGAGGAGAAGCTCTCCACCGTACTGCTCAATCGCACCACCCGACGGGTCAGTCTGACCGAGGAGGGGAGCTGGTTCTATCAGCGGGCGGTGAAGATCCTGACCGAGATGAGCGAGGCGGAGGGGCATCTGCTGATGCGCCGGGAACAACCCGAAGGGGTGTTGAGAGTCGATGCCGCTACCCCCTTTATTCTGCACCGGCTGGTGCCAATTATCGGCGAGTTTCGACGTCGCTATCCTGCCATCGAGCTGCAGCTGCACAGCTCGGAGGGCTTTATCAATCTGATGGAGCGGCGGGTGGACATGGCCATCCGCATCGGCGAGTTGACCGACTCCTCCCTGCGTGCGCTGCCCCTTGGTCGTTCGCGGTTGCGGCTGCTGGCCTCTCCTGCTTACTTGAGCGAGCGCGGCACCCCGCGCCAACCGGCAGATCTGCTGAGCGGTCACGAGCTGCTTGGATTTTTGCATCCCGATCACCTCAACCACTGGCCGCTGCTCAGTGCCGAGCAGGGGGATCGCTTTGCCATCACCCCCAGTCTGCGTGCCAGCAGCGGTGAAACCTTGCGTCAGCTGGCGCTGGCGGGGCAGGGGATCGTCTGTCTGTCGGATTTTATGACCGGGCCGGATCGGGAGAGCGGCGCGCTGCTGGAGGTGCTGGCCCGCAGTAACAGCGGCGCCTCGCGCCCCATCAATGCGGTCTTCTACTCCGATGCCCAGCGGGATATCCGACTGCGGGTCTGGCTCGACTTTCTCAAAGAGCAGCTGGGCAGCCATACCCTTTAGTGCAGGTTGGTTTGTGCGGTTTGTTTGGACGGTGAGTCACTGCGGTTTGTTTGGCGAAGAACAAGCTGCGCCTTCGTTGCGGCCAATCAGCATTAGCCTGGTGGCAGATAAACAGACGGCCGACTTGAGGGTCGGCCGCCGGTTCGGGAAGGTGTGTGAGCTGAAACGCAGTTAGCGGGGCAGTTTGCCCCATACCCTGCTGAGCAGGGCGCCGCCGATCACCGGCGGAATGGCCAGCAGCAGGGTCCACTGCCATGAGAGGCCGCCGACAGTGGCGGCCAGTACGATGCAGGTGAGCACCACCAGTTGGGCCACCATCATCAGGAAGGTGCCTTCGCGGGGGGTCAGGGTCTCTTTTTGAGTGGCGACGTGGGCTACGGGCGCTTGAGTGGTGGTCGGTTTCATGGCGATATCCCTCTGTTGAGTCTGATATCACTAAGCAATGGCCGTTCCACATTTTTTCATGTTAATTATCAATGTCTTGCGAGTTTTTTCGTCATTCCCGTTTCGAGAGCGCAGGCAAAATGATTTGCAAAATGAAAACGCCACCCGGTGGTGGCGTCTTGGTTATTGAGAGGGAGAGAGGGAAGCGCCGGGCCTAGCCAATCCGGTATTGGCGGATCTGCTCGTCGATGGCCTTGGCCAGTTCGAACAGTTCGCGGCTGGCGGCATTGCTCTCCTGCGCGTGTTCCCGCTGGTGTTCGGCCACCATGGCCAGCTCGTCAAGCGCCGTTCTGGCTTGCCCCATCTGTTGATTCTGCGCCTGCGCCAGCGCGCTGATCTCGTTGATCTCGAGGGCGGTCTGGTTGATCTGGCTGGTGGCATCCACCAGCACCTCTCTGGCCTGATTCATCCGGTTGTATCCCTCTTCGCTCAGGTTGCGGGAGTCTGCCATCGAGCTGCTGGCCTGCCGGGTTCCCTCCTGCAGGCGCAAGATAAGATCCTGCACATCCTTGGTGGCGGTCTGGGTACGCACCGCCAGCTGGCGTACCTCGTCGGCCACCACCGCAAAGCCCCGTCCCATATCCCCTGCCCGGGCCGCTTCGATGGCCGCATTGAGGGCCAGCAGGTTGGTCTGGTTCGAGACATCGCGGATGAGATTCATGATCTGGGTAATGTTGTTGCTGTCTTTCACCACTTCATCGAGCAGGGCCGAGGAGCTGCCGATGCTGCTGCGCAAGGTGTCGAGTTGCGCGGCGCTCTGGGTCACATCCTGCTCGATGCTGAGCATATGGTTGGCGATGCGTTGGGTTACGTCGTTGACCCCTTCAGAGCGGCTGGCAATCTGCTCGGCGTTGTCGCCGATGGTGGTGACCACAGTGGTCAGCTCCTGAATGCTCTGGGCCTGCTGGCACGCTTCTCCTGCCAGTGCCTGGGCCTGCTGCATGGATTGGGATGACTGCGCTGAGAGGGCACTGCCTGACTGCTGGAAGCGGGAGAAGCTCTGGTTCAGGCTCTGGATCAGCCGATTGAAGCTTTGGGCCATCAGCCCCAGCTCCGACTCGTCAGAGAAGTCGAGGCGGGTTGCCAGATCCCGATCGGCAGTGATGTGGTGCATGCCATCGGCAGCCTGACGAATGGGGCGACTGATGGAGTGAGCCAGCCAGGCGGAGGCCAGCATGGCGATCCCGCCGATGGCGAGCGACACCATGATAATGAGCTGGCGGGATTCCTGCAGTCCCTCTTCCAGCTCGGCGCTGTTGATCTCGCCAATCAGCAGCCGGTTGAGGGTGGGAATGTAACGTACCGCGATGAGGTAGGTTTGCCCCTCCAGCGTTAGCGCCTCTACGGCCACCTGTTCCCGGGCATTGGGAATAAGCCGCTTGACGGTATCGAGGAAGGATTGCTGGTGGTGGGCGGCGCCTTCCACCTCCTGCTCGGGGTGGATCTCGATATTGCCCTCCATGTCGGCCAGATAGACCTGACCACTCTTGCCGATCCGGTAGCCGCTGATGAGCTTGCTCAGGGCGCTCATGTCAATGGATGTGCCTGCCACCGCCAGAGTCTTGCCCTCGTGGGTGACGGCGGTGTTGATATAGAGGGAGGCTCGCTTGTCAAAATCCGAGATGTCGAGGTTCAGCTCATAGGGTTTGCTGCGTTTGAGAAAGCCGAAAAACCACCCATCTTTCGGGTCTGATTCGCTCAGCGATTTCTGGGCGGTGGGGCCGCCGCTGAAGTTGATCAGGGTGTTGCTCTGGCGGGGTGCGATAAAGACGTTGCCGCCGATCCGCCGTTGCAGATCCTGAAAGTAATGCTCCATGGCGGGCCACTCTTGCTCTGGCATGCCAGCGGTCAGCCAGTCGATGACAAAACGGTTGCTGGCCAGCGCCTGCGCTTCGGTCAGGTGCTGGATAAGCTGCGCGGTCAGCTGGTTGGCAATGCGATCCACGCTGCTTGGCAGCTCGTAGCGTTCGACCCGCTGCTGGGCCTGACTGTGGGATATCTGCTCGAGGATCAAGGTGATGCAGCTGATGGCGATGGCCATCAGTATCGCCACGCCAGCGAGGATCCGGGTGCGGATCCCGAGCCTTGACCAGAGTGAGTGCAGTGTAAAACGGTGTATCGCCCTCTCCATATCGCTCTCCTCATAAATAAGGTCGCATATGCGACCCAGATGATGATTATAGATAGAGAACTCAATTGCGTTGTGGTGGATGGTGACAACAGAGGGGGGCAGAAAAACTGGAGGGAGCAATGAGCGGGGAAGGGGGCAGAAACCGGCAAGGGAAAGCATAAAAAGAGAGGCCGACATTGCGGTCGGCCTCTCTGGTGTTTATCTCAACGGAATGTCGGGTGCCCGATCAATCCTCTTCAGCCCAACGGCGTGAACGCTCAACCGCTTTTTGCCAGCCGCTGTAACGTTTGGCGCGATCGTCTCTGTCCATCTGCGGGATGAACTCGCGGTCCACGCTGAACTTGTCTTCCAGCTCGTCCGAGCTCTTCCAGAAACCGACGGCCAGACCTGCCAGGAAGGCGGCGCCCATAGCGGTTGTCTCGATGCGGGTCGGACGTACCACCGGGGTGTGCATCATGTCAGCCTGGAACTGCATCAGGAAGTCGTTGGCTACGGCGCCGCCGTCTACCTTGAGAGCTGCCAGCTTGATGCCGGAGTCCTGCTGCATCGCATCCAGCACATCGCGGCTCTGATAGGCGATGGATTCCAGCGCAGCACGGATGATGTGGTTGCGGTTGGCACCACGGGTCAGACCGACCATGGTGCCGCGAGCATACGGATCCCAGTAGGGGGCGCCCAGACCAACGAAGGCCGGTACCAGATAGACGCCGTTGGTGTCACCCACCTTGGAGGCGAAGTAGTCAGTATCGCGGGCATCGTGGATGATCTTCAGCTCGTCACGCAGCCACTGGATGGTGGCGCCGCCCATGAATACCGCACCTTCCAGCGCGTAGTTCACTTCCCCTTTCGGGCCGATGGCAACGGTAGTCAGCAGGCCGTTGCTGGAGCGAACCGGCTCGGTGCCGGTGTTCATCAGCATGAAGCAGCCGGTGCCGTAGGTGTTCTTGGCCATCCCTTTTTCAAAGCAGAGCTGGCCGAACAGGGCAGACTGCTGGTCACCGGCAATACCGGCGATGGGGATGCGGGAGCCGCCGCCACGGGTGGTGTAGCCGTACACTTCGGAAGAGGGTTTCACTTCCGGCAGCATGGACATGGGGATGCCCAGCTCGTCCAGCATCTTCTCGTCCCACTTCAGCTCGCGGATGTTGTAGAGCATGGTCCGGGAGGCGTTGGTCGGGTCAGTGACGTGCACTTCGCCATTGGTCATCTTCCAGACCAGCCAGGTATCGATGGTGCCGAACAGCAGTTCGCCGTTCATCGCTTTCTCGCGGGCACCTTCCACGTTGTCGAGGATCCACTTCACCTTGGTACCGGAGAAGTAGGCATCCAGCACCAGACCGGTGTTCTCGCGAACATACTCTTCCAGACCGCGAGCTTTGAGCTCTTCGCAGATGGCGGCGGTGCGGCGGCACTGCCAGACGATGGCGTTGTAGATGGGCTTGCCGGTGGCCTTTTCCCATACCACTGTGGTTTCACGCTGGTTGGTGATACCGATGGCAGCGATCTCTTCGCTGCGCAGGCCGGTCTTGGCCAGCACTTCGGTAAAGACGGAGGATTGGGTCGCCCAGATCTCCATCGGGTCGTGCTCTACCCAGCCCGCTTTCGGGTAGTGCTGGGTGAATTCGCGCTGGGAGGTACCGACAATGTTGGCATC
The DNA here is from genome assembly GCF_041402305.1 of Aeromonas sp. S12(2024). Taxonomy (NCBI): domain Bacteria; kingdom Pseudomonadati; phylum Pseudomonadota; class Gammaproteobacteria; order Aeromonadales; family Aeromonadaceae; genus Aeromonas; species Aeromonas sp. S12(2024). The sequence continues at coordinate 11,564 of NZ_JBGLRB010000022.1, read as the reverse complement.
CTGATCAAACACGATGGCGCGGGAAGAGGTGGTTCCCTGGTCCAGAGCGACGACATATTTCTTTTCAGCAGACATGATGTTCTCCACGTTTCTATTTTCCACGTTTTTATACGTTGGAGGGGGCCGCTCTTATGCGGCAGCCTCTTCTTTGGCGGTTTGGGTCGCTTGCTCGGTGGTGACGACACGGTTGCCCGGGACGCAGGGAGCCAGCACTTTGACATACAGAGCGGTACCAATCTGGGCGCCAACGATGGGGCCAAGGATCGGAACCCAGAAGTAGGGGTTGTCACGACCACCGGTCAGGGCAACATCACCCCAGCCAGCAAAGAACGCGAACAGTTTCGGACCAAAGTCACGGGCCGGGTTCATGGCAAAACCGGTTAACGGGCCAAGGGAGGCGCCGATCACCGCGATCAGGATACCGATCAGCAGAGCGGCTGCGAAACCTTTGGGAGCGCCGTTGTTGTTATCACCCAGCGCCATGATGCCCAGCATCAGGACGGCAGTGATCACCAGCTCGACGGCAAAAGCTTGCATATTGGTCAGCAGGGCATTGGGGTAGGTGGAGAAGATCCCGGCGGTGCCGAGGCTCTCGACGCTGCCGCGCACCACGTTATGGGTCACTTCCCACTGGGTGAAAAGGTTACCATAAAGGAAGTAGACAAGGGCCGCGAAGCAGAAGGCACCGGCTATCTGGGCGATGATGTAGGGCACCACCTTGCGCTTGTCGAACCCGCAGAAGGTCATCAGTGCCAGGGTTACAGCCGGGTTGAGGTGGGCACCTGAAATGCCACCGGTCACATAGATGGCAATGGCCACACCCAGACCCCAGGTAATGGAGATTTCCCACTGCCCGAAGTTGGCGCCTGCCAGCACCAGTGCCGCCACACATCCGACGCCGAAAAATATCAGCAGGCCGGTTCCGATAAACTCGGCGATGCACTCGCCAAGCAGAGTATTGGGTCTTTGTATGCTCATACTTTTGTTCCTTATATCCACCCGTAGAGGTTTGATGTTCCGTTTTATCTTTTTGTGTCTATCCGTTGATGCCGAAAACGTTTCCTTGTTGTTTTTGCGTCTTGCGCAAACGTTATGCTCGTTTGCGCTCGTTATCGGTCGTGACAGAAAATAACCCTTCCCAATAATTTCACCATCCCCCCTCCATAGGAAATGTGGACAAGATCCCACTCATTGCTAAGAAAATGTGACGTAAAGCATCTTGATAACCGCCAGTTACCACTTAGGAGGTAGCTTGCAACCCTTGCCACACAAGGGCTGGCGCTTGCTGAGTGATTTCTCATTTGGAGCTTTTATTTGTAATAAAACTGCAATATTTGAGCATGCATCACAGATTAAATGAGCGCATATGAGCACAATAGGCTCGCTTACGAATTAGTGGACTCACATGATTCGTTGGAATGGTCAGGGCATCCTCAACCGCCCATAACAACAATAAGGAAGCAGAACATGCTTAGTCTCTTCAGGCCTGCGGCGCACATCGACAGGCTCCCGGCTGACAAGGTCGACCCCTTCTACAAACGCATGCGTTGGCAGGTGTTTTTCGGGATCTTCTTCGGTTACGCCGGCTACTATCTGGTACGGAAAAACTTCAGTCTGGCGATGCCCTATCTGATCGAGCAGGGCTTCTCCCGTGGTGATCTCGGTTTCGCGCTCTCCGGGGTCTCCATCGCTTACGGTTTGTCCAAGTTCCTGATGGGGAACGTCTCTGACCGTTCCAACGCCCGTTACTTCCTCTCCGCCGGTCTGCTGCTCTCGGCTGCCATCATGTTCATGATGGGTACCATGCACTGGGCCACCTCCAGCATTGCCATCATGTTTGTGCTGTTGTTCCTGAACGGTTGGGCACAGGGCATGGGCTGGCCGCCCTGCGGTCGCACCATGGTGCACTGGTGGTCACAGAAAGAGCGCGGCGAAGTGGTTGCGGTCTGGAACGTGGCGCACAACGTGGGTGGCGGCATGATTGGCCCGCTGTTTATCCTCGGGATGGGCTGGTTCAACGACTGGCGCAGCGCTTTCTATGTGCCTGCGGCAGCGGCGGCCGCCATCGCGGTGATCGCCTTCTTCGTGATGCGTGATACCCCGCAATCGGTCGGTCTGCCTCCTATCGAGGAGTACAAGAACGACTATCCGAAGGATTACAACGAGAGCCACGAGCAGGAGTTCTCCGCCAAGGAGATCTTCGTCAAGTACGTGCTGCACAACAAACTGCTGTGGTACATCGCGATCGCCAACGCTTTCGTTTACCTCATTCGTTACGGTGTGCTGGACTGGGCGCCAACCTACCTGAAAGAGGCCAAGCACTTCACCGTCGACAACTCCTCTTGGGCTTACTTCCTCTACGAGTGGGCCGGTATTCCGGGCACCCTGCTGTGTGGCTGGATCTCTGACAAGATGTTCCAGGGCCGCCGTGCACCGGCCGGTATCCTGTTCATGGTGTTGGTGACCCTGGCTGTGCTGGTTTACTGGTTCAACCCGGCCGGCAACCCGACCATCGACATGATGGCGCTGGTGGCAATCGGCTTCCTGATCTACGGCCCTGTCATGCTGATTGGCCTCTATGCTCTTGAGCTGGCACCGAAGAAAGCAGCCGGTACTGCGGCAGGTTTCACCGGTCTGTTCGGTTATCTGGGCGGCGCCGTGGCAGCCAACGCCATGCTGGGTTATACCGTTGACCACTTCGGTTGGGATGGCGGCTTCATGGTGCTGACCGTCTCCTGCGTGCTCTCCATCATCCTGCTGGCGATGACCCTCAAGCATGAGAACATTGCCGTTGCGGCCAAGAAAGCGGCTGCCCATAAGGCATAAAACGTGATCCTCAGCTTATTGATCCCAAAGGGGATCAGGTAAACTGCCAAAAGGCCCCGCATCTGCCGGGGCCTTTTTTTGTCTCATCATCGGAGTGTAAGCGTGAAGCAAACCCAACGACATCTGGAGATCCTGGACGTCCTGACGCGGCAGGGATTTGTCTCGACCGACGATCTGGTGACCCACTTTGACGTCAGCCCCCAGACCATTCGCCGGGATCTGAACGATCTCGCCGAACAGAACAAGATCCGGCGCCATCATGGCGGTGCCTCCCTGCATTCGAGTACCGTCAATACCGCCTACAGCGCCCGTAAAGTGATGCAACTCAAGGAGAAAGAGCGCATCGCCCGCGAGGTCGCGGCCAATATTCCCGACGGCTCATCGCTCTTTATCGACATAGGCACCACCACCGAGGCGATTGCTCGCGCCCTGCTCGATCACCGCGAGCTGCGCATCGTCACCAACAACCTCAACGTGGCCAGCATTCTGACGGCCAAGGATGACTTCACCGTCATCATTGCCGGCGGCGAGATCCGCAACCGCGATGGTGGCATCGTGGGGGAGGCGACCCGCGACTTTATCGGTCAGTTTCGCATGGACTATGGCGTCATTGGGATTTCGGGGATCGACAACGACGGCTCCCTGCTCGATTTCGACTATCACGAGGTGAAGATCGCCCAGGCCATTATCGCTCACTCCCGTCAGGTGTTCCTGGCCGCCGACCACACCAAGTTTGGTCGCAATGCCATGGTCAATCTGGGCAATCTCAGCCAGATCCACGCCCTCTTTACCGATCAGGAGCCACCGGAAAAGCTGACGCGATTGATGGCGCAACACCAGATCGCCTGCCACATCTGCTAACGGCGAAACACGCCAAGGCTGTGCCGGTCGCCCGTCAGGGCGGCCTCCTTTATCTTTATCTCCCCCAGTCCCGCACTCATCTCACCCCTTTATAGGTATTGCAAAAACCACTATTCAATCTGGTTTTTTTGGCTATTAACCCGCCGATGTTGGCCCGACGCCATTGGCTCCGCTGACCTGTTCCCTTTGCCACCTCTGGCGGGCTGTGGCGATCACACTTTCGCCATAAAATGTTCGTTTGTTGTATTTTCATGTTCTAAAATGAGCGAAATCAAACATTGCTGTTATAGCAATCATAAAAATGAAAGTAGGTGAACATGAGCGAACATTATGATCTGGTCGTCGTCGGTGGCGGCATCAACGGGGTCGGCATCGCAGCCGATGCGGCAGGACGGGGTCTGAAGGTAGCCCTGTTTGAGGCGCAAGATCTCGCCTCTGCCACCTCGTCCAACTCCAGCAAGCTGATCCACGGCGGTTTGCGCTATCTCGAGCATTACGAATTCCGGCTGGTGAAAGAGGCGTTGGCGGAGCGGGAGGTGCTGCTCGGTATGGCACCCCACATCGCGCGTCCCATGCGTTTTCGCCTGCCGCACCGTCCACACCTGCGTCCGGCCTGGATGATCCGTGCCGGTCTGTTCCTCTATGACAATCTGGCCAAGCGCGACAAGCTCAAGGGGAGCTGCGGCGTGCGCTTTCTGCCGCAAGATGGCTTGACCGCGGGGATCAACAAGGGATTTGAATACTCGGACGCCTGGGTCGACGACGCCCGGCTGGTGGTGCTCAATGCCATGATGGCCCGTGACAAGGGGGCCGACGTGCAGACCCGCACTCGCTGCATCAAGGCGGTGCGCGGTTCCAAACACTGGACGCTCACTTTGGAGCGGGAAGGGGGCGAGCAGTTCACCGTCACCTGCCGTGGTCTGGTCAATGCCGCGGGCCCCTGGGTCAAGACCTTCTACGACGAGAGCCTGCACGAGAAATCCCCCCGCGGCATTCGCCTTATTAAAGGCAGCCACATGATAGTGCCGCGCATCCATGAGCGCGAAGAGGCCTATATCCTGCAAAACGAGGACAACCGCATTGTCTTCGTCATCCCTTATCAGCAGGACTACTCCCTTATCGGCACCACCGATGTGGAGCATCACGGCAGCCCGCGGGAAGCGAAGATCAGCGAGGCCGAAATTACCTACCTGTGCAAGGTGGTCAACGCCCACTTCACTCGCCAAATTGCGCCGAAAGATGTGATCTGGACCTATGCCGGGGTGCGCCCGCTCTGTGATGACGAGTCAGACTCGCCGCAAGCGGTGACCCGCGACTACACTCTCGAACTCTCTGGCGAGTCTGACGGCGCGCCGCTGCTCTCGGTATTTGGTGGCAAGCTCACCACCTATCGCAAGCTGGCACAGGCCGCCTGCAACAAGCTCAAGCCCTGGTTCAGCCAGATGGGGGATGACTGGACGGCGAGCAGCCGTCTGCCCGGCGGCGAGTTTGACTGCTCGGTACGCGAGCTGGCCCGTGCCTTTGCGCTGGAGTTTGACTGGCTCGATGATCGCAGCGCCCTGCGCATTGCCGAAGCTTATGGCGCCCATGCCCGTCTTTGGCTGAAAGAGGATCGCGGCATTCACTTCGGTGGCGGCCTGTACGAGTCGGAAGTGCGCTATCTCATCGAACGGGAGTGGGCCTGTTCACTGGACGATATCCTCTGGCGCCGCAGCAAGCTGGGGCTGCGCCTGAACGAGTCAGAGCAGCAGATGCTGCAGATCTGGCTCGACCAATACCATCAGGCTCTGCGCAAGGCGAGCTGATGTGTGACGGTGGGCAGTACGCTGCTGCCCACCGCTTTCCACCGTAAATATGCAACAAACCTCTGATAGAACAATTACCTACACACAATAATAAAGAGCATCACATATGAAAAAACTCGCCGTTTCCCTCATCGCCTTGAGCCTTGGGGCATCCCTCTCATTACCCGTGTTGGCTGCCGATGAAGGCAAGGTGGTGATCGCCCACCGTGGCGCTTCCGGCTACCTGCCCGAGCATACCCTGGAGTCCAAGGCGCTGGCCTATGGCATGGGGGCTGACTATCTGGAGCAGGATCTGGTGATGACCAAGGATGACCAGCTGGTGGTGATGCACGATCACTTCCTCGATGGTATCACCGATGTGGCGGCGCGCTTCCCCGGTCGTGCCCGTCCGGACGGCCGTTACTATGTGGTGGATTTCACCCTGGACGAGGTGCGTTCCCTGCGCATGACCGAGCCGTTCCAGCTGGTGGATGGCAAGCAGGTGCCGGTCTATCCGGCCCGCTTCCCGCTCTGGAAGTCAGACTTCAAGATCCACACCTTCCAGGAGGAGATCGAGATGATCCAGGGGCTCAACAAGAGCACCGGCAAGAACATCGGCATCTACCCGGAGATCAAGGCGCCCTGGCTGTTCCGTCACGAAGGCAAGGATATCTCCAAAGCAGTGCTGAAGGTGCTCAAGGAGTACGGCTATACCGGGAAGGATGACAAGGTCTATCTGCAGTGCTTCGATGCCGATGAACTCAAGCGCATCAACAGCGAGCTGATGCCCGCCATGGGTATGGATCTGAAACTGGTGCAGCTGATGGCCGAGACCGACTGGAACGAGACCATGGTCTACGACGCCAAGGGTAAGGCGACCCCCTACAACTATGACTGGATGTTCAAGCCGGGAGCGATGAAAACCATCGCCAGCTATGCCGAAGGGATTGGACCGTGGAAACCGATGATCGTCACCGAGCCGGGCACTTTGGGCAAACCGGTCTTCACCGGCATGGTAAAAGAAGCCCATGCGGCGGGCCTGAAAGTTCACCCCTATACCTTCCGTCAGGATGAGGGGCAGATCCCGGCCTATGCCAAGGACTTCACCGATCTACTTAATATCTTCCTCTATCAGGCCGATGTGGATGGGGTGTTCAGCGACTTCCCCGACAAGGCGGTGGCCGTCATCAAGGCCCATCAAGAGGCGGCCAAATAGCACTCTGGCGCCATTTGAATGCAAAGCGAGGCTAATTGGCCTCGCTTTTTGTTTCAGGTTCTCGCAACGGGAGTGTGCGCCCTGTCAGAAAATAGCCAGATCACGTCATGGTGTGCCGGATCTGCATCATTTTACGCAGTTTTTACGTAGCAGATCGCTGGCATGAAATCGGCAGAGCGGTTAGTCTAGCGGCGTTGAACCAACCCCATGAGGTACAGATGAAAACCGTATTGCGTTTTAGCCTGCTGGGCGCCTTGTTGCTGGGTGGCCATGCCTTCGCCGCCGAGCCGAAAAAATTTGATATCAGCATGTTCCCAGCCGCTGACGTGAATCAGGAACGTGTGGTGATCCGCCTGCCTGAAGTCGAAAAAGAAGCCGACATGATGGTCGAGCTGCAGGTCGGCAAAAAGATGATGGTTGATTGCAACGTACCGCGTTTTGCAGGCAACCTGGAACAGCACAGCGTCAAAGGCTGGGGCTACAACTACCTGAAACTGGGCAAGGTTTCCGACCCCATCAGCACCCTGATGATGTGCCCGGATAACCAGCAGAAAGAGACCTTCGTCCAGATCTACGGTCAGGGCTTCTTCGTGAACTACAACTCAAAACTGCCGTTCGTGATCTACGTGCCGCAGGAGTATGAAGTGCGCTACCGTCTGTGGCGTGCCGACAACCTGGCCCAACCGGCCATGATTGAGTAAGCATGTTTGAACCAAAGGTTCAGCTGGTTCACCTGATGTGATAAATAAAGCGCCGTATGGCGCTTTATTTTTGCCTGCGAAGTCCCAAAAGTGACGTGCAAATTGGCTGCACGTTTACATAAGTTTATTATTTATCAACGTTTTTTGTGTGTTATGCCACAAAATCGGCGTCAGCGATGGGGCAAAGTGACTTCGATAAAAGATATTTATTAACATAGTGAGAAAATTGATTTTGCACTCGGCGATGGCCTGATGATACTTGCCCGCAAAGGTCAAACTAACCAGAAAAAAGAGCACTATGAGCTTCGAATCAGACAAGCGTTTCAACGACTTCAAACATTTTCCCCGTGGCCTGCGTCGCAGTGGTGAATTCACTGTGGCCGAAGCGGACAGTCTGGAAAAGTATGGTACCGCCATGCTGGCACTCTACCAGGGCAACCTTGCACCCCGTGACGATGTCGAGTCCGCCTTCGTCGAACAGGTCAAATCCGGCGAAGCCGGTGCCAACCCCCATGCCAAGGTGTGGTTCAAGTACCTCAAGGTGATCGGTCCCAAGCGCGTTCATCGCCTCTGCACCGTCGTTGGCGGCGCCAGCGAAGAGAGCAGCGGTGGCGGCAGCTTTGATGTCGGTGGTGGCAGCGGCGGTGGCAGTGACGAGTCCATCGATTAATGGATACCGAGCTGCTTCGGACCTTTATCGAGGTGAGCAAGACCCGGCACTTTGGCCGGGCTGCTGAAAATCTCTACCTGACCCAGTCGGCGGTGAGTTTTCGGATCCGCCAGCTAGAGCAGCAACTGGGTGTCAGTCTGTTTGCCCGTCATCGCAACAACATCCGCCTGACCGCCTCCGGTGAGCGTCTGCTGCCCTACGCAGACGCCATCTTGCACACCCTTGGTCGCGCCAAGCAGGATGTTGCGCTCTCGCCGGGATTCAGCCAGCAGTTGGCTATCGGCGCGCCCGCGGTGTTCTGGGAGCTCGATTTCAACGACTGGCTCAATCACATCTATGCGCTGGCGCCCGGTTTGGCGGTGCGGCTGGAAACAGCCTCCCGCGAGCACCTCTGCCGCCAGTTGCTGGAGCGCTCCCTCGATCTGGCCCTGCTCTCCGAGCCCACCAAGATCGACGAGATTGCCCTGCATCCCATCGGTGAGCTGGTGTTCGAGCTGGTGAGCCGGGATCCGGCCGCCAATGCCGACAACCTGATGCAGATGCCGCACATCCACCTCGACTGGGGCACCAGCTTCGAGCCGCAACCCAGCCGCTTGCAGAGCCTGCAAAAGACCCCGGTGCTGCACTCCAGCTCCGCCAGCATGGCGTTGCAGTTCGTGCTGGCCAACGGTGGCGCTGCCTACCTGCCACGGCGGATGGTCAGCCCCTTCCTCGAGAAGGGGGCGCTCCATCTGGTGGAGGGGGGCCAGCCGCTGAGCCGTCCGCTCTATCTTGCCTATCTGGAGAAATCCGATCGCCGGGAGCTGATCGATCAGCTGTTGACCCTGCCACTGGGTTGGCACGATGCCGAACTGCGCCTCAACGTCGAATAAGCGTCGAGTGTTATCCAAGAAAGAGCCCACCCCACGGTGGGCTCTTCTGTTTGGGGAAAATTGCAGGGAGCGAAGTCACGTAATTGGCGCGGGAGGCTTGGCGTCATCGGCCTGTAACGGTACCTTTTCAGGCTGTTTATCCGATTGAGCACTGACAGGGATGGATTGTAATTGATCGACTTTAGTCACCCCGAATGGCGGGCGCTGGCGCAGCAGTTGCTGAGCCACTCACCTGTGGTGATCCGTGGCCGCCAGTGGCAACCGCTGGTGGGCCTGCTCAAGGATAACCAGCTGCTGCTCGCCCATGGCAGCCACAGCTATGAGCTCACCCCGGCCGGACGGCGCTATCTCACCCGCGAGCTGATGCTGGCCGAGATCGCAACTGCCCCCCCCGAGCCCGAGGAGTGGTTGCATGCTCAGGGCTGGCAATTGGGGGAGCTGGTCAACGAACGGGTGCTGGCGGCGCTCTATCGCAAGTCAGAGGTGAACTTCACCCCCAACGAGCAGATTGATTTCGAGGACAAGGGGATCCGGCTCTGCGCCGATCAGCTGTTGCGCTTGCGCGCCGCCCAGCCGTTCAGCCTCTTTTTCAGCGGCGGCACCCTGATCGACGCAGCCCCCTGGTTGCAGGCGCTGGGGGAGGTGGCGCTGCCCGAGCGCACCCTGGCGGGTCTTGGCAAGATCCTCTGGGGGGAGGGGAGTATCGAGCGTGTGATCACCACAGACAGCGTCGGCGCCTTTGCCGAGATGCCTCTTGATCCCGGCACCTTGCTGGTGTGGGCCCCCCCATCGGCTCCCTTTGCCTTGCAGCAGGTGGTGGCCGCCTTGCCCCCCAATGTGCTGTGGAGTCATCTCACTGCCCTCGACCCTGCCGGGGTGGATCGGCTGCAGGCGCTGGCCCAGCGGCTGGGTCGTCCGGCCAGCTGGTGGTTGCCCCGTGATCTGGCCCCCATTCTCAGCGCGTATGCCCAGCCTTTGACTGAGGCTCGGCCCTGGGAGCCGAGCCGGATCCCCAAGTCATTGTTAGCAGTTTGTAGCGGTTTGGTTGAGTCCAATGGTGGCTTGTCGGCCGAGGTGTGTGCGCTGGCTCCAGCGTGGCATGCCGTTGGTTGAAATTGGCCTGAAAGCGAGCCAAAAAGCGGTTTTCCCTCATTGAACGCGGTGATATAAAGAGTTGACGAAGCGCTCGCCAGATGAGCGCTTTTGTTTATCAAGCCGCTTTGCCACCCAACGAACTCAACGGAATACAGGGAATACCATGTTTGAAAAGGTTGTTGCCGCCCCAGCGGATCCGATCCTGGGCCTGACCGAAGCCTTCCGCGCTGACTCTCGCAGCCACAAGATCAATCTGGGCGTAGGGATCTACAAGGACGAGTCCGGTGCCACCCCCATTCTTCACTGCGTCAAGAAAGCCGAGCAGAAGCTGCTGACCGACGAGAAGACCAAGAACTACCTCGGTATTGAAGGCAATATCGAATATGGCCGCATCGTGCAGCAACTGCTGTTCGGGCAGCACTCTGCGCTGGTTGCCAGCGGTCGCGCCAAGACCGCGCAAGCGCCGGGCGGTACCGGTGCCCTGCGTATCGCGGCCGAATTCGTGGTGCGCAACGGTCTGGCCAAGACCATCTGGATCTCCGATCCCACCTGGGCCAACCACGTCAGCGTGTTCCAGGCCGCCGGTCTGACCGTCAAGTGGTACAAGTACTACGACGCCGCCACCAAGGGACTCGACTTTGCCGCCATGCAGGCTTCGCTGGCCGAAGTGCAGCCGGGTGAGCTGGTGCTGCTGCACGGTTGCTGCCACAACCCGACCGGTATCGACCCCACAGCTGATCAGTGGCGTGCGCTGGCCAAGCAGAGTGCTGCTGCCGGCTGGTTGCCGCTGTTTGACTTCGCCTATCAGGGTTTTGCCCGTGGTATCGAAGAGGATGCCGAAGGCCTGCGTATCTTCGCCGAGTGCCATGACGAGCTGCTGGTGGCGAGCTCTTTCTCCAAGAACTTCGGCCTCTACAACGAGCGGGTCGGCGCCTTCACGCTGGTCAGCGCGACCAAAGAGATCGCCGATGTGGCCTTCACTCAGGTCAAGACAGTGATCCGTGCCAACTACTCCAACCCGCCGTCACACGGCGCCGCTGTGGTCACCGCCGTGGTGAGCGATCCGGCTCTCTATGCCGAGTGGGTCGAAGAAGTGGCCGCTATGCGGGTGCGTATTCGCGAGATGCGCGAATTGCTGGTAGAGAAGCTGGCTGCCCTCGGCGTGAGCCAGGATTTCAGCTTTATCCGCGAGCAGAACGGCATGTTCTCCTTCTCCGGTCTCACCAAGGATCAGGTGGAGCGCCTCAAGAGCGAATTTGCCATCTACATCGTCGGCTCCGGCCGGATCAGCGTAGCCGGTATTACCCGCGCCAATATCGATCCTCTGTGCGAGGCGATCGCCAAGGTGCTGTAATCGCATCACCTTGTGTTCTGGTTCTATGCCATGAAAAAGCCCGTCACCTTGGTGACGGGCTTTTTTGATCACCATGTCCCGTCCTGAATATGGTTTACACCTTTCCCCCCAATAAATGGAGAACCCGATGGGACAAGGTGTGAAACGGACACAGCGCGATTACTCGCTGACTTTTAAACTGGCAC
>NZ_JBGLRB010000021.1:0-98816 GCF_041402305.1 Aeromonas sp. S12(2024) | reverse complement strand
TGCGATAAACAAACTGAACAGGCTTGGTCTGCCAGTCAGAAAGCCCCGAGTGTAACGGTCACCTGGGGCTGGGGAAGTCATGACTTTTTAGCTGATTTGGGAAACAACGCCGCTATGACCCACCAATTCCGTCACGATGTGCTCAGCCACATCGGCCTGTTGCAGCTCATCGATAAAGGTATGCCGCAGCCCGTAAATGGTGGGGCGGCCTTTGCCGATGATACCTGCCTCATTGAGATGACGCTGAAAGCGACACACGAGGTTATGTGACCAATCGTCATCCTTGCCTGACAGTTTGTCATCGAACAGGAACGTCTGCCCTTGGTGGCGACGATGGGACACATGGTCCAGGAATTGGTGCGCAATCAGCGCATGGTGCTGTGGAATTGTGCGATAGGCGTTGCTGATCTTGAGGGCTTGACCGACTTCACCGGCCTCCATCACCAGACACCAGATACCGTCTACCTGTTTGATGTTTTGGGTTTTGAGCTGACAAGCCTCGGAGGGCCGCAGTCCGCCATACAGACACAGCAGCGGCACCCACCAATCCTGGATTTTCAGTCTTTTGCCCTTTTGACCTGGTTTGCTGCGCAGGCTTGCAAACAGTTGGGCAGTTGAGGGCGCTGCCAGCGGATGCGCTCCTCATCGGCTCGTCGCGTGACGGGTTTCTTACCGGCGGTGAGTACGTCGAACGGGTTGCGCGCGCAATATTCCAAGGCCACACACCAGCGGAAGAACTGTTTGAGTGCGGCTAAGAATCCCCTTTGGTTTTGAAACTGAGCTCAGATTTGCGCAATAGGGCATTACGGTACGTCTGTGCCAATATCAGCAGGGTTAGCTGCGATAAGTGCGCGAGTGCGAGCTGCCACAGCCAGGTTTCGGTCTACAGCGAGCTGCCTATCTTTGGTGCAAAGGGAAGTACGGATAGCGAAGTGCAAGCCAGGGTCACGTAATGACTTAGGCAGCGGGAGACGAGTGTAGTAGGTGCCGGAGGCATTTTTACTCAGATACATGATTGTTCCACCCAGTTGATCCAGGAAAAAATCACGTAAGCTTAGAAGTGAAAAACCCGTTGAAATTCAACGGGTTATATTTGGCGGTGAGGGAGGGATTCGAACCCTCGATACGTTGCCGTATACACACTTTCCAGGCGTGCTCCTTCAGCCACTCGGACACCTCACCAAATTTCGGTCTGTGGTTTAACGTGTTCAGCCAACACGGTGTTCGCTGCGCTGTTGCGCTGGAACGGGGCGTAATTTAGGGGAAAGCCCCGCCCGCGTCAACGGCTTTTTTCACCTGGCGAACCGTTCGAACACTTAATGCACAGATTCCGGTGCAACCTGGATTTCCGGCAGGTTGAGGAAGCCGGAACGTTCGCATTCGGCAACCAGTTCGTGGGTGGCAGCGATGGTGCTTTGCACGAACAGCAGGAACTGCTCGACGCTGAGTCCGGCCTTGGTAAAGACGGTGTGGCCGACCACCAGCCGCGGCAGGTTGTCATCGATGATATCGAGGAACACCTTGAGGGAGGGGTACTGCATATTGAGTCGGCCCAGTTCGGCAACCAGCGGCAGCATTGCGGAGGGGCGCACTTCCAGCTCGGAGGAGAACAGCAGGCCTTCCTCTTCCACGAAGATCCGGCTCTCCTGAATACCATCGACCGACTGCAAAGAGACAATGTGGATACCGTGACACTGGTCGCAGACATAGTGCTCGATACGAGCCTGTTGCAACCAACGCATTATCATTTCGGAGCTGGGGATATTCATCATTTCCACGACAAGATTGGGATCAAGGGGCGCAGTCTAAACCAATTTGCTATCAACAAAAAGCACGCCAACCCGATAACCCTGCGGCTCGCTTCTTTTTGGCAAGCGCTATGCATATACTCAGCCAAATCCACGATGACGCTTGCCCCACAGGGGGCCCCATGACTATCCAAGAAAAGTATCGCCTTCATCTGAAATCACTCTCGGATGAGCTGCTCACCCTGCAAAAACCCATCCGCATTCTGGATGCCATCAAATGGCCACGCCATCTGCAGGATCGCTTTCTGGCAAGCGGTGGCAGGGAGCTGCCCGCTATCGACAGGCACTTCTATGATGCCCTCCCCCTCGGCTTCGATCCGCGCAACAAATATCTGGAGCTCAAGGAGCTGCGGGACAGGATCCGCAGAAAGTTGGGACCACAGGACGATCTTGGCCGGATCCTGCAAGAGACGGTCGATCAGTACATGGTGGTGATCGAGATGCTGCGCCAGCGCGGCCAACCCGATTTTCAGCGTTACAGCCAGCTGCTTTATGGCTCTGCCAGCGATCACCTGCGCGGGGATCGCAAGACTCTCAAGGAGCTGGGCGCCCGCCTGTGCGATATCTTCTCCCTGCCCGGCGCCCGCCATCTGGTGCGCCCCTACCCCAAGGAGTTCGAAGGAGAAGCCGCGGTCGCCAAACTGCAGGGCAAGCTGTCGAGCTACTTCAGTGACGGCACTGTGCAGGTGAAGCTGAGCGATGGGATTGTCTCTGACGCCGCGGCCGGTGGCGACTACATCAAGCTCAACTCCCACGCCCGTTTCTCCGAGCTGGACTTGCAGGTGCTGGAGGTACACGAGGGGTGGGTCCATGTCGGCACCACCCTCAACGGTCGCCAGCAGCCTTATGCCACCTGGCTGAGCGCCGGTTCACCGCGGATCACCGCCTGTCAGGAGGGGCTGGCTGTCCTGATAGAGACCCTCACCTTCAGCTCTTTTCCGGATCGGGCCAAGCGTATCTCCGATCGGGTGATGGCCATCGACATGGCCGAGCGCGGCGCCGATTTTATCGAGGTGTTTCAGCACTTCGTGCAGCAGGGCACCAGCGAGCACGACGCCTACAAGATCACCCAGCGGGTATTTCGTGGCGGCATGGTGGGCGGCGGCGCCTGCTTTACCAAGGATCTCTCCTACGTGCGTGGCTATGTGGAGACGGTCAATTTTATCCGCAGCGCCGTGCTGGAAGGGGTGCCCGAGATCCTGCCGATGCTGTTTGTCGGCAAGGTGACGCTGGATGACATTCCGGTGCTCTATCAGCACTATCTGGAGGGGCTGATCGCCGCTCCCCGCTATCTGCCGCCGATGTTTCGCGATCTCACCGGCCTCTATGTCTGGTTCGGTTTTGCCTCCGGCATGTCGCTGGTCGATATCGGCCGGGTACAGCACCATTTTCGCCAGCTATTTCAACGCCTGCCGGTGGCCGACCCCATCATTGCGCCGGTGGATATCGAGATAGACTGAACCACAGCGATACAAGTTGGGGAAAATAAAAAGGGCGCCAGATTGGCGCCCTGCTCGACGATTCAAATATCGCAGCCGAATTACTTGTAAGCCCGACCTTCGAGATAGTGTTTGCGACAGAGCGACACATAGCGATCGTTGCCACCGATCTCCACCTGTTCGCCATCACGCATCACCTGCCCCGCTTCGTTGACCCGGGAGTTCATGTGAGCCTTGTTGCCACACCAGCAGATGCTCTTCAGCTCTTCAAACTTGTCGGCCAGACAGAGCAGATGGTAGGAACCGGGGAACAGCTCACCGCGAAAATCGGTCTTGAGGCCATAGGCCATCACCGGAATATCCTGCTCATCGACGATGCGGGCCAGCTGGTAGACCTGCTCACGGGTCAGGAACTGGGCCTCGTCCACGATGAAAACATCGATATGTTTCTTCGCATGGCGCGCTTTCACCATTTCAAACAGATCGCAGCTGTCGCTGAACACGTCCACCTTCAGTTCAAGGCCAACCCGTGCACTGATCACCCCGACCCCGAAACGGTCATCGATGGCTGGCGTCATCGCCAGAGGATGCATGCCCCGCTCCAGATAGTTGAAGTGCGCCTGAATGAGCTGGGTGGATTTGCCTGAATTCATGGTGGCAAATTTGTAGTGCAGTGAAGCCATGATACTGTTCCGAAACTGAATTTATGGGGCGCATGCTAACCAAAGCCCCTGACAAAACCAAGGGGCCCGCGGGCCCCTTGCTCTATAAATGTTACGCGGTGGCCAACACTGGCCGCGCTTTGGCCTTTTTCAGGTGATAGCCGGTAAAGAGCACGAACCAGAGGGCACTGACACTGAAACCGGCCAGGCTGGAGTGCATCAAGCCCATCGCCAGGTAACCGATGGCCGCGCCGAAGGCGATGGCCAGTGCATAGGGCAGCTGGGTCATCACGTGATCGATGTGATGGCAACCGGCGCCGGTGGCAGAGAGGATGCTGGTGCTGGAGATGGGTGAGCTGTGATCCCCGAACACCGAGCCAGCCAGTACCGCAGCCAGCATCGGCAGCATCAGGCTAATGTCGCTGGCGGCGGCCATGTCACCGGCCAGCGGCAGCATGATGCCGAAGGTACCCCAGCTGGTACCAGTAGCAAACGCCATGGCACAGGAGAGGATAAAGACCACGGCAGGTAGCACTTCGATCGGCAGGTTGCCGTTAGCCAGCGAAGCCAGGTACTTGCCGGTCTCAACGTCGCGCACCACGGCACCGATGGTCCAGGCAAACAGCAGGATGTTGATGGCTGGCAGCATGGCCATGACGCCTTGCGGCGCGGCCTTGATCCAGTTCTTGGCACCCAGCTTCAAACGCATCGCCAGACCGATGGAGACCACCAGACTGCACAGGGCACCGTAAACCAGCGAGGAGCCGACGTTGGTGTTTTCGAACGAGCCGAGCACGCTGAACGGCAGCCCTTTCTCGCTCAGCACCGCAGCACCGGAATCAATCATGAAATAGATGGTGGCGGCGGTCAGGGTCAGGATCGGCAGTACCATGTCGATCATGCCGCCGTTGCTCTCTTCCGGGCTCTCCATATCCAGACCGATGGGGCGGCCCTTGGACTCATCCCACAGCTTGCCTTCCAGTGCCCACGCTTCGTGTTGACGCATCGGGCCGATATCCAGCTGACAGGCGATCACCACCAACACCATGATCAGGGTGAAGACGGCGTAGAGGTTCATCGGGATCATCTCGACAAATGCCGCGATGGGGCTCTGTTCAGTCAGACCGTGGGCCGCCATGATGCCGCCAACCAGGGCGATGATATAGGCGCCCCAGGAGGAGATGGGCATCAGCACGCAGACCGGCGCCGCGGTGGAGTCCAGCAGATAGGCCAGTTTGGCACGGGAGATCTGGAAGCGGTCGGTGACCGGACGGCAGATGGCCCCCACCGACAAGCTGTGGAAGAAATCATCGATAAAGAAGGCAAACACCATCATGCCGGTCAGCGCTTTGGCGCCCTTGCGGGTCTTGGCACGACGCTCGGCCCACTCGGCAAAGGCACGGGTCGCCCCGGAGACGCTCATCAGGCTGATGAGGCCACCCAGTAGCAGCATAAACAGGATCATGTTGACGTTGTCACGATTGAGCGCGCCATCGACCCAGAAGATCTTGAGCACTGTATTCAACATGTAATGCAGGGATTCGAGGGGTGAAAACTGATTGAGCAGCAAACTGCCGGTGACGATGCCCACGCCAAGGGACAGCAGTACGCGGCGGGTCAGGATCGCCAACGCGACAGCCAACAGGGGGGGAAGAACGGACCAACCGGAGTCGGCGAAATGACTAATGTCCATGATCTCTTTGCACCTAAAGATTACAGGTGGAGATCTACCGAGAGGATCTAAAGAAACAAAACCTATGGGGAGGTTATACTCCTCAGCCCCTTCAGGTAGCGCTCCATAGTGGATGACTATGGCAGTCCTGCACCTATTAGATGCAGAACCAGCAGCCCGGTATGATGGCCTGGCCACTTCGGCGCTGACTCCTTTCCTTGTGCATCACAGGCATCACCCTCCGCACAAATACTCATAGGCAGCGCGCCTCTACTTAAAGGTATTCGCCGCACATTTTATCGAGATGGCAGCTTATAGCAAGTTTTTTGATTAAATAGTCACGATAAACATATCAAGGTCGGAAAATGGTAGTCAAATGATGCAACAACGCCAGCTTTGACGCTATTTTCACCTACTGCGGTTTCATTGGCATCCAATCTCCAAGCCTATTGCAGGCCATATTAAATATCTGTATTGATGTTCCCCACGGATATTATATTTAACCCGACTTGACTTATTTAAATCACCAAGCAAGAATCAGCTGGAACATAATATTTTTCTCTGACTCGACGTGGTAACTCCTATGAATGAATTTTTAAAGGTACTGCTTAATATCCGCAGTCTGCGTGCGACCTGCCGCGAGCTTTCTCTGGAACAACTGGAAGAGGCACTGGAAAAACTCTCTACTATCGTTGCTGAACGTCAGCAGGATGAAGCTGCCGAGCGCCAGGCCCGTGAAGAGCATCTGCGGAAAATTAACGAATATAGCGAAATGCTGAAAGCCGCCGGTATTGACCCGGCAGAATTGGTAAGCGCTGTCGCTACCAACCCCGGCAAATCAGAAAAAGCAAAGCGGGCGCCACGTCCTGCCAAATATCGCTATCAGGATAATGGCGTAGAGAAAACCTGGACCGGCCAGGGCCGTATGCCTTCGGCTATTGCCAGCGCAGTGGCAGCAGGCAAATCACTGGAAGACTTTGCTATCTGATCTCAATCTCGTTGCTAATAAAAAACCTCGCCAAGGCGAGGTTTTTTATTGCCGCTTAAATGTGACATATCAGATAGCCGATTGCGGGCGATCTGCTGCCTTGACCCACAGCACTTCACGATCCCCTGCTACGCAGATGAGATAGCGGGCAACGGTAAAGAACCAGTCACTCATCCGGTTCAGATAGGGCAGCACCTCGGGATTGACCCGCTCTTCCCGGCTCAATGTCAGCAGCAAGCGCTCGCAATGACGCACCAGAGTACGCACCACATGCGCTTGCGCCGCGGCACGGGAACCACCGGGCAATATAAATTGGCGCAGCGGTAGCAATGGCTCACTATAACGATCTATCTGCTGTTCAAGGCGAGTGGTCCAAGCGGCATTAACCTGCCAAATCGATTCATTCTGGGCGTCACTGGAGAATGCCAACTCCCCCCCCAGATCAAACAACTCCTGTTGCAACAGCTGTAAATCAGCCAATAAACCGATCTCTTGCGACGGCACGTCACAAATCAGCAAGCCAATATGGGAGTTGAGCTCATCGATATAACCGTAGGTCTCGACCCGCAAATGATCCTTTGGCAACTGGATACCATCGGCCAGCCGGGTCATGCCCTTGTCGCCCTGCCTCGTATATATTCTCATACCGACATCCTGTTAATAATGGGAATAATCATGGATTCGAGTCCATTGAGTTTGATTTCGTAAGCCAACGCCAGCGTCTGGCCCAATTTACCCGCCGGAAAACCGCTGCGCGCCATCCACACCAGATAGGGCTCGGGAATATCGATGATACGCCGCCCCTGATATTTACCGTAAGGCATCTTGTTGGTCAGGGTCAGCAGCACCTGTTCGTCGGATAGCCAATCCATATTAATCGATATCCAGATATTTATGAGTCTGGATTGAGAGTCGCCAGTTACGCGCGATACAGGTATCCATCGCCAATTGGGTGGCCCTTGGCTTCTGGCTAATCGGCTGTAAGGCAATAACCACATCAGGGCGCAGGGTCGCGGTAGCGAGCAGCGCATCCAGCTCTTCAATATGGTGCTCGGTCGCCACCGGATGCTTGATCTCGTTGGCCCGCTCCAGCGCCGAGACCAGCACAGGCAGCCCCCCTTTCATACCAATTTTGGGGGAGACGGTTACCCAGGTCTGCTCATGGGTCTTGATCTCGCTGGTGCCACTGGTTTCAATCTGCACCTGATAACCCGCCGCCAGCAGGGCTGACGAGAGTTCGTGCAGATCGTAGAGGCAGGGCTCGCCACCGGTGATCACCACATGGCGCGCCTGATAACCCAGGTCGGTAAAGCTCTTGATAATCTGCGCGGTGCTGAGTTGGCTCCAGCAATCGGATTCGTTGGAGCGATCCAGCACCGCCGCCTTGCCCACTTCACGAGCCGGATCAACAACCCAGGTATGACGGGTATCGCACCAGGGGCAGCCCACCGGGCAACCCTGCAGGCGAACAAAGATGGCGGGCAGGCCGGTAAAGATACCCTCCCCCTGGATGGTCTGGAAAATCTCGTTGATTGGGTAGTGCATCTCGATCACGGCTTGTTGCAAAAGTCGCGGATTATACCCCAAGCCACGGCAAGACGCAGGCTCACTCTGCGCTTTTCTCACCCAGCCCGGTTTTCTCAAACAACCTGGCCATGATGCCCGCCTTGTCGGCCAGATAGTTGTTCAGGCCGCGACTGCGCAGTTCACACGCAGGACACGTGCCGCAACCGTCACCGGCAATGCCGTTGTAGCAGGTCAGGGTCTGCTGGCGCACCGTGTCGAGGTGACCATAGTGATCCGCCAGTGCCCAGGTCTCGGCCTTGTCGAGCCACATCAAGGGAGTTTCAAAACGGATGCCGCGATCCAGCCCCAGCGACACCGCCTGATTGAGGGCCTTGACGAACTCGTCACGGCAATCGGGATAGCCGGAGAAGTCGGTCTCGCAGACACCGGTGATCACCGCTTCGGCGCCCACCTGATAGGCATAGATGGAGGCCAGGGTCAGGAACAGGATATTGCGGCCCGGCACGAAGGTGTTGGGCAGCCCGTTATCCTGCAGCTCGCAGCTGACAGGAATGTCGTCACGGGTCAGGGCAGAGACCGCCAGCTCATTGAGCAGCGTCACATCCATCACCTTGTGGGCGGCAATCCCCAGTGCACTGCCCAGACGGCGCGCGGTGTCGATCTCTTCCCGATGGCGCTGGCCATAGTCAAAGGTGATGGCGTGCACTTCATCATACCGGGCCAATGCCTGCACCAGACAAGTAGTGCTGTCCTGACCGCCGCTGAAAACCACGACTGCTTTTTTCATCTTGATAACTCCTTCAAATGTCACGCGCGGCGGCCTCCGGCAAAGTCCTGCCACTGGGTATTCAACCGATTGAACAGGGTCAGCAAGGGCGCATAGCGCTCCGGCCTCCCCTCCCACCGGGACAAGAGGTGATAGCCCGCCTCTATGGTAGAGAGGGCATCGGGAAAGGGTTTCTTTCGAATGGCATATTGACCGGCAATGGCACCAATGCCGATGCGGGGCAAGCGGGCCAGTGCCGGGTTGCTCTGCAACATGCGATAGGCTTTGCGCCAGGTGCCGTCAAGCAAGATAAAGGCGACGGATGCGGAGCCAGAGGATTCACTCTCCCGCTGTTGGCGAAGATCGGTCAGCGAAATGGCATCCTCATCCGGCCAGAGTAGATAGCAGCGACGGGAAGGATCTGCAAGCAACCCATTAAGCCACTCATCGCGGGAAAAGTCCTCCCCCACATGGATCTCGCACTGTTGCAAAGAGGCCGCCAGCAGCGCCGCAGTCCCCTTGGGATGTGCCACCTCGTTGGGGTGCTGCAAGATGTAGAGGGGCGTGTGATTGTCAACCGGCACAATATAATCGCACAGGCAGGCTTTGAGGGCTCGGGTGCAACGTGTACAGTATCGACTGTTCTTGTCGTTGGACTGTTTCATGTTGTCAGACAAATCTGGATTGCTCTGGGTTATCACGCTCTCTCTCACCAGCTTGCTACTCTTCTTTACCGTTCCCAATCTTCAGCTCTCCTTCGATCGGCCCTTGATCGCCGGGGGCGAAGGGTGGCGGATCATAACAGGCAATCTGGCTCATACCAATCTGTGGCACCTGCTGCTCAATCTGGGCGGCCTCGCCATCCTCTATAACCTGTTTCGCGACTATCTGGGTGGGGCTCGCCTGCCGCTGCTGATGTTGCTGCTCTGGTTGGCAGTGGGCTTGGGGATCTGGTGGTGGTGCCCGCAGACCCAATGGTACATGGGGCTATCCGGCTCGCTGCATGGCCTGTTTGTCTGGGGGGCAATGCAGGATATTCGCCACGGACGCCGCACATCGGGCTGGCTACTGTTGGCAGGGATGGGGCTCAAGCTGGTGATGGACTTTTACAATGCAGGAGAGAGCCCGATCGCAACCCTGATCAATGCCAGGATACACATCGGCTCTCATCTTATCGGGGCCGGTGCAGGCCTGTTGCTCGGCCTGCACCGTGTATCACTGAGTGAGCCTGTTACGCACCAGCCAGCTCGGCATTGATGCTGGCCAGCATGGCGGCCGGATCGGCAGCCTGCGTAATGGGGCGACCGATAACCAGATAATCGGACCCCGCCTCGACCGCCGCTTTCGGTGTCATCACCCGGCGCTGATCCCCGGCCGCTGAACCGGTCGGGCGAATACCCGGGGTCACCAGCTTGAAATCTTCGCCCAGCAAGGCTTTAAGCTCATGGGCCTCGTTGGCAGAGCAGACAACCCCATCCAAGCCGGATGCCTTGGTCAAGGTAGCCAGCCGGATCACCTGCTCGGCAGGGCTCACATCCAGGCCAAGAGGGATCATGTCGGACTGCTCCATGCTGGTCAGCACGGTCACGCCGATAAGCAGGGGGGCCTTGTCGCCATAAGGCAGTAGCGCCTCTTTGGCGGCACGCATCATCCGCTCACCACCACTGGCATGCACGTTGACCATCCAGACACCGAGCTCGGCACTGGCTGCCACGGCTTTGGCAACAGTATTGGGAATATCGTGAAACTTCAGATCCAGAAAGACATCGAATCCCTTGGCCACCAGCTGGCGTACAAACTGCGGGCCAAACAGGGTAAACATCTCCTTGCCTACCTTGAGACGGCACTGGGCCGGAGAGATACGTTCAACGAACGCTAAGGCATCTGCCTCGTGCTGATAATCCAGCGCTACCAGTACTTTGGGATCTTGCATCTCACATCCTATTGCTTGTTATTCACCGTCCAGACCACGGATCGGCTTGATGGAACCCCACTGGCGACAAGACGGGCACTGCCAGAACAGCGAGTGAGTGGCAAAGCCGCACTGCCGACACTTGTGGGTTGACTTGATTTTGATCTGCTCGCCGACCAGCTGTTGCAGAAGCTCGAGGCTCTCCTTGGCAGGCCCCTCCTCCGCACTGGCCAGTTGAAAACCCACCAACTGGTAAAAACCTTTCATCGACGGATGACGACGCAGCTGACGCAGCACCAGCGAACGGGCCTGACTCAGGCCATCACGCTCTTCAACCAGCTTGGCAAGGGCCAGGGTCACGCTGACACCGGCGTGATCTTCCACTGCCTTCTCAAGCAGCGGGATCAACGCAGGCGTGCGCCCCAACTGCTGATAGCACTCGAGCAATTTGGGCATCGCCTCGGAGGCAAAGTCGATATCCTGCTCGAACACCCGCAGCAGCTCCTTGCTGGCCTGCTCATACTCCCCTTCCGCCATGGCAAGCTCAGCGAGGCGCAAACTGGCCCGGGCACATGCCGGATTGATACTGAGCGCCCGTTTGAGCTTGGCCAGCCCCTCCCCTTTATTGCCCTCACGCAGCGCGATCTCGGCTTGTTCGCAATAGAAATGGGAGATGGGGTCGGCCAGCTTCTTGCCCTGGAATTTTTGCAGACGAACCGCCACATCGATGGCCTTATCCCAATCCCGCAACTGCTGATGGATGATCAACAGCTGTGCCAGCGCCGTCTCTTCATAGTCGCTGTCGTCACACAGCTCATTCCAGAGCGCTTCCGCTCGGTCCAGCAGACCAGCAGCCAGAAAATCGCGAGCCAGCTCCTGCAGAGCAAGCTGTCGCTGTTCCCGGGTCAGCTGGCGGGTTACCAGGTTCTGGTGGATCTTGATGGCACGATCGACCTCCCCACGCTGGCGAAACAGGTTGCCGAGGGAGAGGTGTGTTTCGATGGTTTCACTGTCCACCTCAAGCAGCTGGATAAAGAGATCCACCGCCTTGTCGGATTCATCGGACAGCAAATAGTTGAGGCCCGCCACATACTGGCGGGAAAACTGGTTACTCTGTTTTTGGGTGTCCTGGCGAACACTCCTGCGACCCATGTACCAACCATAACCGGCGGCGATGGGCAACAGCAGGAAAAGCAGTTCAAGCATTGAGGAACATTATTCCTTACCCGGTGACCGGGCCAGCTCCAACTCGCGGGATTGACGACGCATGGTGCGGTTGAGGGTGCGGTTTTGCATTTTCAGGCGCAGGAACAGCAGGCCGAATACCAGCCAACCCAGCAAAAAACCGCCAGCGAAGAAGAAGCCCAACAGCATGGCAAGCGAAAACTCACCCTGAGCGATCAGGTAATTGAACTGAACCAGCTGGCCATTTTGTGAGCCCAGCGCCAGGGTCAGAACAAACACCAGCACCAGCGGAATGAGGGCCAAAATACGCTTCATAAGAGCTCCCTGTCAGTATCTAATGAGAGGCTGATTATCCTTAAAATCGCAGGCAGACTCTAGAGTGAATGGGAAAAGAGTTTAAGAAACAAAACGATTGGCACAGGAATCGGTGCCAAAAAGAAAAAAGGCATACCCGAGGTATGCCCATTTCTGCATTATTCAATGATGTTGACGCGCTCGCGCAACTCTTTGCCAGGTTTGAAGTGCGGGACATATTTCCCGGTCAGTTCAACCTTGTCCCCAGTCTTGGGGTTGCGGCCCACGCGGGGCGCACGATAGTGCAGTGAAAAACTGCCAAATCCGCGGATTTCAATCCGGTCGCCGTTTTGCAAGGTCGACGCCATCTGCTCAAGGATCTCCTTGATGGCGGCTTCGACATCCTTGGCCGGCATATGCATGCGGCTGGCTGCCAGTTGTTCGATGAGATCTGATTTGGTCATAACGTTAAATCTCCTTCCCCGATCACATGCAATATTCATTTTGCCAGGATAAAAAAGGGCGGCGCAATGCCGCCCTTTTCTTGCATCAAGGATTACTCACCCTTGGCGGCTTTGAACGCTTCCATCATAGCATTGCTGAACACAACTTCTTCTTGTTGGTTCAGGTTATCGATAGCAACACGCTCATCAGCCTCGTCCTTAGCACGGACAGACAGGCTTACGGTGCGGTTCTTACGATCAACACCCATGAATTTAGCTTCAACTTCGTCACCAACAGACAGCACCAGAGTGGCGTCTTCTACACGGTCACGAGCAGCGTCGGAGGCACGCAGGTAGCCTTCTACGCCATCAGCCAGTTCGATAACGGCACCTTTGGCATCAACCTCGGTAACCTTACCCTTCACGATAGCACCTTTCTTGTTGTCAGCCAGGTACTTGTTGAACGGGTCTTCTTCGATCTGCTTGACACCCAGGGAGATGCGCTCACGCTCCGGATCCACTTGCAGAACAACGGCTTCGATCTCGTCGCCTTTCTTGAATTCACGCACGGCTTCTTCGCCCTGGTTGTTCCAGGAGATGTCAGACAGGTGAACCAGGCCGTCGATGCCACCATCCAGACCGATGAAGATACCGAAGTCAGTGATGGACTTGATCTTGCCGGAAACACGGTCGCCTTTGGCGTGAGTTTCGGCAAACAGCTGCCACGGGTTGGATTTGCACTGCTTCAGACCCAGGGAGATACGACGACGCTCTTCGTCGATGTCCAGAACCATCACGTCAACCACGTCGCCAACGTTAACAACTTTGGACGGGTGGATGTTCTTGTTGGTCCAATCCATCTCGGATACGTGTACCAGGCCTTCAACGCCTTCTTCGATTTCAACGAAGCAGCCGTAGTCGGTCAGGTTGGTCACGCGGCCAGACAGACGGGTGGTCTCCGGGTAACGCTTGGCGATAGCAACCCAGGGATCTTCGCCCAGCTGCTTCAGACCCAGGGATACACGGGTACGCTCGCGGTCGAACTTCAGAACCTTGACAGCGATCTCGTCGCCAACGTTGACGATTTCGGAAGGATGCTTAACGCGCTTCCACGCCATGTCGGTGATGTGCAGCAGGCCGTCAACACCGCCCAGATCTACGAATGCACCGTAGTCGGTCAGGTTCTTGACGATACCCTTAACTTCTTGACCTTCTTGCAGGTTAGCCAGCAGGCTTTCGCGCTCGGAGGTGTTCTCGGTCTCGATCACGGCACGACGAGAAACAACAACGTTGTTGCGCTTCTGGTCCAGCTTGATGACTTTGAACTCGAGTTCTTTGTTTTCCAGGTGAGCGGTGTCACGGATCGGACGCACGTCAACCAGAGAACCCGGCAGGAAGGCACGGATGCCGTTCAGTTCAACGGTGAAACCACCCTTGACCTTGCCGTTGATGATACCGATAACGGTAGCTTGCTCTTCGTAAGCCTTCTCAAGCTGCAGCCAGGCTTCGTGGCGCTTGGCTTTTTCGCGGGACAGCTTGGTTTCGCCGAAACCATCTTCGATAGAGTCCAGAGCCACGTCAACGGTGTCGCCGACGTTGATTTCCAGCTCGCCCATGGCGTTCTTGAATTCTTCAGCCGGGATAGCGGACTCGGATTTCAGACCGGCGTCAACCAGTACGAAACCGTTCTCGATAGCAACGACAGTACCCTTGACGATGGAACCTTGACGGGTTTCAACGGCGTTCAGGGACTCTTCAAAGAGTTGAGCAAAAGATTCGATCATTGTTTATGTCACAAATGAAACATCCACTTGCAATCCGGCACAAGCGGGGCTGTTTTAAATAATCTGCGCCATCCTTGGTGCAGACGACCGGATGTCAGCTTGCGCTGGCATCACCAAGTTGTTGCTCTGCATAGGCGAGTACTGTTGCCAGCACTTCATCTATGGTCATGGCGGTAGAGTCTACCACCAGAGCATCTTCTGCCGGTTTCAGGGGTGCAGTAGCGCGATTTCTGTCGCGATCGTCACGTTCCCGAATCTCGGTTAAAAGACGCTCAAAGTTAACATCAAAGCCCTTATCTTGCAACTGCTTATAGCGACGCTGGGCCCGCTCTTCGGCACTGGCGTCGAGGAAAATCTTCACCTCGGCCTCGGGGAAAACAACTGTACCCATGTCACGACCATCGGCAATCAGGCCCGGGGCCTGACGAAATGCCCGCTGACGGCGCAGCAAGGCTTCACGCACACGGGGGAAGGCAGCGATTTTACTGGCAGCATTACCCACTTCTTCGGTGCGGATGGTGCGGGAGACATCTTCCCCTTCCAGGATAACCTTGACCAGATCGCCCTCAACCTGAAATTGCACATCCAGATTGGCAGCCAGCGGCACCAGTGAGGCTTCACTGTCCAGCTCTACATCGTGATGCAGGGCGGCCAGGGACAACACCCGATAGATGGCGCCCGAGTCCAGCAAGTGCCAACCCAGCTTCTCAGCAAGCAGCTGACACAAGGTGCCTTTACCTGCACCACTGGGGCCATCAATTGTCATTACGGGGGCCATCTGAGGCATAACTTCTCTCCTGCACTGTGTTGCTCCCATCCCGAAGGGGTGGGTTAATGGGCGCCGATTATACCCGAATGTGGTGAGCCTGGCAGTCATCAATCCGCACAAAGGGCCAAAACCCCGACGGACAGCTGTGCTTGTATCTCATTTGGAGATTTCATTAAGCAATGCAGGGACTTGTTCTTATGGTCGTTCCTGACAAGGCGCGCTAAACTGGCCCCCTTTTTTGAGCCGTTAGTAGTAAGGAGCAACCTATGAGCAGCGTTACCCTCGTGGCCAAATCCAAATTGCCAACCCCCTGGGGCACCTTCACGCTGGTAGGTTTTCAGGAAACCGGCACAGGCAAAGACCACGCAGCACTGGTGATGGGCGACATTACCGGTGACGAGCCCGTGCTGGGCCGGATCCACTCAGAGTGCCTGACCGGCGACGCCCTGTTCAGCCTGCGTTGTGACTGCGGTTTCCAGTTGCAGGCGGCCATGGAGAATATCGCCAAAGCCGGTCGTGGCGTGTTGCTGTATGTGCGTCAAGAGGGCCGTGGCATCGGCTTGCTCAACAAGATCCGCGCCTATCACCTGCAGGATCAGGGGGCCGATACCGTGGAAGCCAACGTGGCCCTTGGTTTCGCTGCCGACATGCGCGACTACACCATCTGCGCCGATATGCTCAAGCAGCTTGAAGTCAAGTCTCTCAAACTGATGACTAACAACCCGCGCAAGATGAAAGCCATGGAATCCTTCGGTATTCCGGTGGCCGAACGGGTTCCATTGCAGGAAGGACGCAATCCCCACAACGAGTTCTATCTGTCGACCAAGGCCAACAAGCTGGATCATATGCTGAAGAAGTGAGCCTGTATTGACGAATGTCAGATAGTCAAACGCCTCCCATTGGGAGGCGTTTTTCTTGGGATGACCACACATCAACCCAAGCTATCTAAGTGGTACGGTCAAATTGGCCAGCAGAGCTTCAAGCTCTTCGCCAGTGCGGGCAGCACAGTATTGTTCGACCCACTCGCGGGTCAATTGCGGCGCGAGACGTTCAATCAGATCGTAGAGATAGCCGCATAAAAATGCCCCTCTGCGCAACCCGATAGCGGCCACACCGCCTGGTAGCCAGGGCGCCGTTTTGAGCACCAGATCGCCATCGCGCTGGGGCTCCCAGGCAAAGGTTGCCATCACCCCTATACCCATCCCTTGACTGACATAGGTCTTGAGCACATCGCTGTCGCTCGCACAGCAGGCGATCCGGCTCTCGGCATGAGCGCAATCAGTGCTATGAGCTGTGGAGAGAGCCCTTCCATCGGTCACCAATGCAAACTCCACCAGCTCAGCCGGAGTCAGCGATGTTGCTTTGGCCAACGGATGATCCTTGGGTAGCACCAAGCCCCGTTGCCACTGAAAAGAGGGGAGCATGAGCAGATCGCTCCCCTCCTCCGGTTCATCCGCCAGCAGCAGATCGGCAGCGCCATCATGCACGGCTACGCGGCACTGCGCCGCACTCCCCTGCATCACAGTTACGGCAACTTTGGGAAAGCGGGCCATAAAACCCTTGAGGATGGCGGGCAGAATATAACGGGCTTGCAGATGAGTAGCCGCAATGGTGAGGGTTCCCTGCTCCGGATGCACATGCTGCCTGGCCATCACCTTGATAGTGGCCACCTTGTCCAGCACCTCCGCGGCCACTTTGATCACGTCCCGACCGATGGGAGTGATCTGGGTCAGGTGTTTGCCGCTGCGCTCGAAGATCTGGATCCCCAGCTCATCCTCCAGCATCCGCACCTGTTTGCTGATCCCGGGCTGGGAGGTAAAGAGGCTCTCGGCGGTGGCCGACAGATTCAGCCTGTGGTTCGCCACCTCGACGATATAGCGCAATTGCTGCAATTTCATGGTGTAGCCCTCAAGCGAACCCACCGTTAATAGTAACAAACTTTCAGCAATGGCCCGCCGCCATCAGGCCGGACGATCCTTGAGTAGGAAATCGCGCAAGGCACGATTGGCCATGGAGAGCGGATCACCACGCCGCCACGCCACGCAGAGATCGAGGTAGATGGGCGGGTCGAAGGGCACACCGCTCAGATCCGGCTCCTCTTCCAGCACCATCCGCAAGAAGGTGGTCACCGCAAAACCTTGCCGCACCACCGCCTTGAGCAGAGGGATAAGATTGCTCTCGAAGGCGATATCGGGTTCGACGCCCAGGCTCTGGGCCAGCGCCTCCATATGCTCTCGGTGGTAGAAACCACGGCGAAACAGCGCCAACTCCTGAGCGAAAAACTGCGAGAGGGTGACGGCCGGTTCGCCGCGCAAGGGGTGATCTTCGCCCACCACCATCAACATCTCTTCGCTCAGCAGATGTGCTCCCTCGATGGCGGGGGGGAGATCACTGGTGATGAGAATGGCCAGATCGAGGGAGCCATCCACCATCCGGCTGAGCAGCTCGCGGGTACCGGCCTCTTCGACCCGGATCTTGAGGCCGGGATAGCGATGCTTGAAGGCCATCAGACGAGGGGGGAAATAGTAGGAGCCCATCATATAGGGGATCCCGATCCGCACTTCCCCCCGCTCCAGCCCCTTGAGCTCGGCCATCTCGGCCTCGGCCTGATGCATCTGCAACAACAGACGCTCGGCGTGGCGACAGAGTACCTCCCCCTCCGGCGTCAGCCGTACCGCCCGGTCCTGACGGTCGAACAGCCGCAATTCGAGCTGCTGCTCCAGCTTGGCGATGGCCATGCTGATGGCCGGTTGTGCCACATGCAGACTGTTGGCTGCCTTGGTAAATGAGCCGGCATCCCTGACCGCCAGCAGATAGGTGAGCTGTTTCAGATCCATGTATCAATTCATCTTATGAGATGGATAACTTAAATATATTATATTTATAACCGCAAGGACTCTACCCTGACCAAAAGTAGTCTGGACAATACGCAATGATTGAAGTTGGAAGTCGCGAGTGGATACGTGCAACCCTGGCCCTCAGCCTAGGCTCTTTTCTGGTGTTTCTGAACCTCTACCAGACCCATCCCCTGCTACCCCTGATCGCCGAGGTCTTCTCGGTCAACTCCCTCTCGGCCAGCTGGACCCTGGCAGGATGCACTGCAGGCCTCGCCGCCTCCCTGCTGATCTGCGCCAGACTGGCGGATCGCCATGGCCGTCGGCAGGTCATGCTGGGTACCCTCACCCTGGCGATCCTGCTCTCACTGTTAATCCCGCTGGTTGAGCAGTTTGGCACCCTGCTGTTGCTGCGCATCCTGCAGGGCGCGCTGCTGGCAGGACTGCCCGCGACCGCGATTGCCTATATGGGGGAAGAGTTCAGCAAACGGGCGCTGCTCTCGGCGGTGGGGGTCTATATTGCCGCCAACTCCCTCGGTGGCATTGCCGGTCGGGTGGTCGGCGGTCTGTTGGCGGGCTGGTTTGGCGACTGGCAGCATACCTTTCTGGGGATTGGTGTGATCAGCCTGTCACTGCTGCCGCTGGTCTTCTGGCTGCTGCCCCATCAGACCCGCTTTGTGGCGAGCGGCCCCGTTCGCGGCCAATTTGCCCGCGCCTTGCAACAACACCTGACCAATCCCTTGCTGGTAGGGGCCTATCTGATTGGCGGCCTCAACTTTATGGTGTTTCTGAACCAGTTCAGCTATCTCACCTTCCTGCTGGCCAAGCCCCCTTTTTCCCTGCCCACCCAGTGGCTCGGCATGCTGTTTCTCACCTATCTCTCGGGGACGGTGGCTTCCTCTCTGAGCGGCCGCTTTGCCAACCGCTGGGGGGCACAACGCATGCTGCTGGTCGGGATCGCCCTGATGGCCCTCGGCAGTCTGTGGCTGCTACAGGGCAGTCTGCCCGGGATCCTGAGTGGCTTGCTGATCTCCAGCTTTGGCTTTTTCCTGTCACACGCCTGCGCCAGTGCCTGGGTCGGTCATCATGTCGAACACAACCGCGCCCTCGCCTCCTCCCTCTATCTGGTAGCCTACTATCTGGGAGCCAGTCTGGGTGGGCTTTACCTGCACCCCTTCTGGGTGCAAGGCGAGCTGGGCGGTCTGGTCATGGGAATTGAACTGGTCCTCATCCTGACGGCGGGCTTGAGCCTCTGGCTCGGCCGTCTCAAGCAGCGAAGCCAATCGCAACTGCCCGCCCAGCAACCCTACCGACACGGGTAACAGGCTCAGCGCAAACAGGGTCACCCACGAGCAGATGGCGATCTCGCAACCCTGCACCGCCAGATAACAAAAGGGGTCACACCGGTGACCCCTTTTGCTGCGTTATTCAAGAGCCTGTCAGGCTCGCACCGCATTTAGAGCAGGATCACTCCTGATCGAAATAATCCGCAGGCACAGCGACCACAGCACCGGTCGCCACCTCTTCGGCGATCACCTCAGCCAGCGGGCGCAGATGAAACTTGATCTGTCCGGAGGGCAACATCAGGCCAATATCGGGGTTGCGGGTATCCTGCATGTTGCCGGTTTTGAATGGCAGCTCGGGATAGCGCGCTACCAGATCTTGCAGTGAAGTGACCACCAGCTCGATATGTTCCAGCCCCGCCTGATGGACGCGACCCGGTTTCGGTGCAGCCAGCTCGATACAGGGTACCTGTACCTCATCAGCCAACAGCGGCTGATGCAACTGATAAGTGGCGATGGGACGTCCGCCAATCATCCCCTCCACCAGCAAGGTACCTGCCTCAGCCAGCACAGCACATAGCGCGCGGTACTCCTGCAGGGTAGCCGCCCGATAACAGAGGTGATCGACCGTTGGCCGGGAAATTGTGACGCCACTGGCGGCCAGTTCGGCCAACAGCTGAGAAACAAATGGGGCCATTGGCCCCAGTGTGGAATCGAGTGGGTGGGACATGCTTACCATTTCTTCTTGGGTTGAAACAGGACATCGAGCTCGTCAGCTTCCTTGTCCTTGATGTTTTGCAGATCCTGCGCGCTATTTTGCTGCTGCAGCTCTTCAAGCTCCTTGAGCCCCTGACGCATATCCTCTTCACGGGCCAGCAGATAGGGATCCTTGTCGCCCACGCTCGCCATGGCCGACAGACCCTTGGTATAGAGCTGGCGGCAAGTACCATATTGGCCCTGAATGCGGGCATCCATCGCCCGCTTGACCAGATTGGAGATGTTGATCTTGAGCTGCATCAGCTCAAGGCGGCGCTCTTCTTGGGCAAACCCCTGAGGGTCAATCTTGCCCTTGTTGTGCTCGACCCGCAGCACAGCCCGCATCTTCTTGACCAACTGCAGCATCTGGATCGCCTGACGATCGGACTCCGGGGTCTTGAACTGCCCCTCATCCTGCACGCTGTAGTTCTCCTGCACATTTTTGATCTGGGTCTGCACATCAACGATACGCTGCTTGATCTGATTGTTCGGCATCACCTGGGCGATGGCGCGATAGGCATCGAGGATCCGGTGCTGCAACAGCAACACCATGTTCTTGGAGAAAGGCACCAGATTGACGTTCAGCAACACCTCTTCGGTCTCGTCAGCCACCGTCTTGTGTCTGGCAACAGCGTGACGCTTGTCCGCCTCTGCCTTCTGCTTATATTGCTGCACCACGTTATAGGCGATAACCAAAAACAGGAGTGCGCCAATAGACAGCAATACCAAAGTTAAAATCATAGGATGTCCAAACCCCTGTTCCTATCCAATTGCGTGATCCTACAACAGCTTACCCACTTAAGGTAGCCTGCAGATCTCCCCTTGCCCACGATTTGTCACCAAGCTGTGCCCCCGGTCTCAGGGAGAGATTGCAGGATCAGGGGATGATGACCATGACGGTCACCTCCCCATAGTATCGCCCATCAGCGCCATTACTTGAGGTTAAAGCCCCGCGATTGCAGGAATCCCAGCATGAAAGGGCGGGACTCCTTGCCCAGAATGGCGCGGATCTGGCCACTCCAGGTCTGCTGCTTGTTGTTGCTGCTGCGGGCCTGATAGTAGTCCGCGATCTGCTGATCGTACCGGGCCAGCAGGTCGCGATCCAGCTCGTGCTGGTAGCGCTCCTGATGCACCACCAAGCCCCTGGGCAGACGGGGTTTCTGCTCCGGCTGCTGGGCAGGATGGCCAAGGCAGAGGCCAAACAGCGGGATCACCTGATGGGGCAAGCCGAGCAGTTCGCTCACCTCGGCCGGATGGTTGCGAATGCCGCCGATATAGACCCCGCCCAGCCCCAGCGACTGCGCCGCAAGCAAGGCGTTTTGCGCCATCAGGGCGCCGTCGATGGCTCCGATCAGCAACTGCTCCGCATAGCCGGTCTGGGCCTCGGGCACGATCTGGGTGTGGCGGTGGTAATCGGCGCAGAACACCAGAAACTCGGCCGCCTGCACCACATAGGGTTGATTGCCCGCCAGCATGGCCAGCTGCTGACGCGCCTCGGGTTCGCTGACTCGCACAATACTGGTCACCTGCAAAAAGCTAGAGGTCGAGGCGGACTGGGCGGCGGCGAGGATGGCATCCAGCTGCTGCGGGGCGATCGGCTCGGCAGTGAACTGACGAATGGAGCGATGGGAAAGGATAAGATCGATGGTCTGATTCATGGCACCTCCAAAATGAGGTAACACCATAGCGAAAAAAACGAGGGAGCCCAAGGCTCCCTCGCACACCCAGCTTAAGGGGCCGGATAGACGTAAGGGGCTTGCAACCCGAGCGGGAAGCCGAGCGCCCAGTAGAGCAGCAGGAAAATCGTCCAGCTCACCAGGAAGGCCAGCGAGTAGGGCAGCATCATGGAGACCAGGGTACCGATCCCGGTGCTCTTCACATACTGCTGGCAATAGACCACCACCAGCGGGAAGAAGACCATCAGCGGGGTGATGATGTTGGAAGCAGAATCCCCGACCCGATAGGCCGCCTGGGTCAGCTCGGGGGAGATCCCCACCGCCATCAGCATGGGTACCAGGATCGGGCTGATCAGCGCCCACTTGGCGGAGGCCGAGCCGACTACCAGATTGACGGTGGCGGTGAGCAGGATCATCCCGACGATGGTCACTTCACCGGGCAGCGCCAGCGCATGGAGCACTTCGGCACCGGAGAGGGCCAGCAGGGTGCCCAGGTTGGAGTCACCAAACGCCTTGATAAAGAGCGCGCAGAAGAAGGCCATCACCATGTAGGAGCCCATCTTGTTCATGGTGGCCGACATGGCATCGATCACATCCTTGCCACTCTTGAAGCTACCTGCGACAAAGCCGTAGACAATCCCGGGCAGGATAAAAAGCAGGAAGATGAGCGGCACTATGGACTTCATCACCGGCGCGGCGAAGGTGGTCAGGGAGCCATCGGCAGCACGCAGCGGTGAATCGCTCGGGGAGAGCGCCAGCGCCAGCAGCACGATAGCCGCCAGCATGGCAAACCCGGCCCAGTTGAAGGCCCGGCTCTCTTGCGCGCTGTAGCGCCCCATCTCGTCGGCACTCTCCAGATCCTCGTTGAGCGCCACATGCTTGAGGCGCGGCTCCACCACCTTTTCGGTGACGAACCAGCCGACGCAGATGATCAGCAACGAAGAGGCACCGGTAAAGATGATGTTGCACAGGGTGTTGACCATGTAGTCAGGATCGAGCAACTGAGCGGCGGACTGGGTAAAGCCCTGCAGCAGCGCATCCCCGCCGGAGGGCAGGAAGTTGGCGGCAAAACCGCCGGAGACACCGGCAAAGGCAGCGGCGATCCCCGCCAGCGGATGGCGTCCGGCAGCGTGGAAGATGATGCCACCGATGGGGATCACCAGCACATAACCCGCATCTGCGGCGGTGTGGCTGACGATCGCTACCAGGATCAGCATGGGAGTGAGAAAACGGGCAGGCGTCACTTTCAGCAACTTTTTCAGACCGGTATTGATAAAACCGGACTGCTCGGCCACCCCGACCCCGAGCATGGCCACCAGCACGATCCCCAGCGGGGCAAAGCCGGTGAAAGTGGTCACCATGGTGGAGAGAAACTCGGCCAGGCCGGCACCGGTCAGCAGGTTGTTGACCACTACCGCCTCCCCGGTACGGGGATTGACCAGATCAAACTGGAATTGTGACAACACCCAGGATCCGACCCAGACGATCAGCAAGGCATAGAGGAACAGCATGGCGGGGTCGGGTAATTTGTTCCCGGCTTTCTCGACGCCATTGAGGAAACGGTTCAGCCAACCTTTGGGAGGGCTGGCCGGACGGTCATTGACAGCAGCATGACTCATTATTGCGATACTCCTTTCCCTAGAAACGAGGTCGCATGCTAGCAATTCCAGCCAATCCGTCTCATGACCGATCGCAAAAGAATGATTAATTTTGATTAAATATTGCGGAATAAAATCCCAAGTTGCGGCCTAACGCACACTTGTTACTCTGCCATTACGGCATCTAGCAGTGGATAACGCCCAACCTGGCACTCAACCACAAAACCGCTCGCCTCGACTTGCGCCACAGTCAGCGGCTTGCTGAACAGATATCCTTGGAACACATGGCACCCCTGGGTCTGCAGTGCGGCCAGCTCGTGGGGCTCCTCCACTCCTTCCGCCATGATCCCCAACCCCAGATTGGTGGCCATGGCTGCAGTCGCCCGGATCACCGGCAAGTTGAGGCCGACCACGAAGGAGCGATCCAGCTTGATGTTGTTGATCGGCAACCGGTTGAGATAGGCCAGCGAGGAGTAGCCGGTACCGAAATCATCGATGGCAATCTTGATCCCCTGCTCGCTCAAATCATCGAGAATGCCGAGACACCCCTTCATATCGAGCATCAACACGGTTTCGGTCAGCTCCAGCGTCAACAGGGAGGCATCCACCCCGTGCAGCTCCAGCTGCTGGCGAACTTGCCCGGGCAGCGCCGACGAGAGCTGGAAACCGGAGAGGTTGACTGAGACCGGCACCCGCTGATGGAAGCGCTTCTGCCAGCTGGCGACTTGTGCCAGCGCAGTGGAAAGCACCCAGCTGCCGATCTCGCGGATCAGCCCCATCTCTTCGGCAAGCGGGATAAATTCCACCGGCGAGACATGGCCGAGCACCGGGTTGTACCAGCGCAGCAGTGCCTCGTAACCGATCAGACGTCGTTTGGCGGCATCGACCTGCGGCTGGTAACAGAGGCT
This sequence comes from Aeromonas sp. S12(2024), assembly GCF_041402305.1. NCBI lineage: Bacteria > Pseudomonadati > Pseudomonadota > Gammaproteobacteria > Aeromonadales > Aeromonadaceae > Aeromonas > Aeromonas sp. S12(2024). Next base: position 74,512 of record NZ_JBGLRB010000021.1, on the reverse strand, counting down.
CAGCTCCTGACGGCCGATGGCCTTGGCCAGAAACTGTTTGAGATTGAGCTTGCGCTGCAGGGTCTGTTGCATGCTGGGGGTGAAACGCTGCCAGCGCAGCCGTCCCATCTGCTTGGCCTGATACATGGCCATGTCGGCACGGGTGATAAGGTTGTCCCCGTCATCCGCATCATCGGGATAGATGGCGATACCGATACTGCCACCGATGGTCACCTCCGGCAGCCCGCTCAGTTGCAGCGGCTTGGTCATCTGGGAGAGCATCTGATCGGCCACCTCTTGTGCTCGATCCCCCTGATTGCCCAACGGCACCAGTGCTGTGAATTCATCACCACCGAGGCGAGCCAGCTCCACATCCCGCGGGCAAATCTGTTTGAGGCGACCGGCGACCCGCTCCAGCAGGCGATCTCCCGCCTTGTGGCCGTAGTTGTCGTTGACCAGCTTGAAGTTGTCCAAATCCATGAACACCAGCGCGAAACGCTCCCCCAGCCCGCAATAGGCCTCAAGGGATTTCATCAAGCCATACCGATTGAGCAGGCCGGTCAGGGAGTCGTGCCAGGCGAGGTGGCGATGCTCCAGCTCCTCGAGCTTGCGATCGGTAATATCCCGCATGGTGAGCAGAATGCGGGCCCCCTGCTGGATATAGCGGAACTGATACTGGAACCAGCGCATCCCCTTGAGGGTACGGCACTCCCCCTCGGTCACCACTTCATCGAGACGGGAGAGCTTCTGGTAGAAGCTGTCATCATTGCCGGAGAAAACCTGGGAGAGCTTGGCGATCTGGTGGCCGAAACACATTTCGAAGTGATAGTTGCCACTCTCGAACACACCATGGCTATCGAACAGGCAGGCAAGGGTATCGCCCGTTGCCAGCGAGGACTCCTGATAGAGGGTATCGGAGTCGAGCACCGCTTCGGTCATCATCATCAGCCGGCCAGCCAGTTGAATACCGGAGAGGCGCAGATAGATCTGCTTCTTGACCCCCTTTGGGGAGAGGGTCCACCACTCGTTGTAACTGCGCCCCTGCTGAAAATCACCCAGATAGCGCTGCAGCAGCAGATCGATGGCGGTTGCCATATCGGCAGAGAAGTCGCGGGAGCAGAGTTCGTCGAGAGACGTCGCCTCCCACACGGAGAGCGCGGCGCTGTTTGCCCAGAAAATATGGTGATGCTCGATGTCATAAACCCAGATCGGGGTATGCAGAACATCCATCGTCTTCAGTAACCGTTCGTCAAGCGTATTCATCTGGTCAAGGTCATTCATGCTGGATGGTCACTGGTTAACCGGAAAACAGATCTGGCAAACCGCTAGCTGCAGAATGCAAGGTGCAAATACCTCTCGGCCATTATCCCTTTTCACATAGCCAAGAGCGGACAAAACTATTTCAGATATCAACAACAGGGCAGCCTGTACGGCAATACTACAAAGGACTCAGCCAAGGACCCTGTTAATCCAGGCAAATCATATAGTCGATTTTTAACTTTTTTCCCCAGTAAAAACAAGCACTAAGAGCTATCCACTCGAGACCTTGAAAGAGCAATTGCATATTTGCTGCGATAAATTTGTTATTAACATTTAAATCAATGGTGGAAATAGTCATCACTCTCTGTCACAAAGCTTCCATTAATTAACCAAGCGGATGGATAAACAGCCAAAAAAACGCCAAATCGGACAAAAATAGTTCACTACGGCGGAATTGATATACCCCAAATTCATTTTTCAACAGGCAATGAGCAAAACCCGAATATATGATCTGCATCACATTGACTGGGGATGGAAAACTGCCCCGGCTGAGCACGCAGAGCAACCCTGCGTCCTTCCATCAGGTTGCAATATCGGCCTTCGCCTGCGGTTATAGCGGAACAAATCAGGGTATATGGCAAACATCACTGCCGCAGTACCATTTGGCATCGTGCCGGAATAATCACCAGCTCGGGGAAACTGAGATGACGGGCGGGTGGAGAACTGGTATCAACAGAAATCGAATCCAGATCAATTAAACGCTGAATTAACCTTGCCAACCCGGAACGCTCTTTTTATGGTTGCCCCCTTGTTACACCCAGAACAGCGTTTATGAAGCACATCGAAGAGTTCTACCTGTTCGTCAAGGTGGTGCAAGAGGGAGGATTCTCCCACGCTGCAGCCGCACTGGGCATGCCAACAGGCACCATCAGTCGACGCATTTCCCAGCTGGAAGAGCAACTGGGTTGCTCCCTGCTACATCGCTCTACCCGCAAGCTCCGCCTTACCGATGATGGCCTCAGATACTACGAACGTCTCTGCACGCCACTCGCGCAAATCGAGCAGGCCACCAGCGAGATCCAGGGTCAAGAGGCCGATATCACCGGGCTTATCCGGATAGCTGCGCCCATCGCACTCTCCAACACCATCCTCATCGATATGCTGGCCGAATTCGGGCTGCACTATCCCGAGGTACAGTTCGATATCACCCAGACCAATGATCACCAGCACCTGTTCGACAATGATCGGGATCTGGTGTTCTTCAACGGTGAGCTGCCCCAGTCGCTGCCCAATGCGATCTGTCTCGGCCATATCGAGTACGGCCTGTTTGCCTCACCACTCTATTTAACCAAGAAGGGCACTCCCTCCCATCCCAACCAGCTGGAAGAGCATGATCTCATCTACTGCTGGCCTCACCAGCACTGGCAGCTGACCGACAAGGATGGCCAGAGCGTCTGCATCAAACGCAGCGCCAAACTGACCGTCAACCAGACCCAGGCCGCGGTACGTGCAGCCCGGCGTCATCTGGGGATCGTCAATGCCCCGCTGCACTATCTGAGCAGCTTCCTCCATGACGAGCAGCTGGTGCCGGTACTGACCGACTGGCAAACCGGCAATCGACCCTTCTACATGTTGTGTTGCCAGCACCAGTTCGCTCCGTTGCGTGTTAAGATGTTCGTTGAATTTGTTGAAAAATACTCAGCACGCTATCGCAATCGGCAGTGGGACAACCAATTTTCACAAGGTGATAGCCTCACCCATTGCATCTGACCGTTAGCGGGCCACACTTATAGCATCCCTTGCCAACAGAGCCTGCCTGACGCCATGAATGTATTGATATGTGATGACTCCGGGTTCGCCCGCAAACAGCTGGCGCGGGCGCTCCCGGCCGACTGGAAAGTCAATTTGCACTACGCAGCCAATGGTCTCGAAGGGATCGAACAGGTGCTGATGGGTCATGGCGATCTCATCTTCCTCGATCTGACCATGCCGGAAATGGACGGTTACGGCGTGCTGGAGACCCTCCAACGGGAGGGTCTGCGCAACAAGGTGATCGTGGTCTCCGGGGATATCCAACCAGAGGCCTATCAACGGGTCATGGGGCTGGGGGCGCTCGATTTCATCAAGAAACCCGCCGCCCCCGAGACCCTGCTCGCCCTGCTCAAAAAGCATGATTTCTGGAGTGCCGCCCCGAGCGGTCAACCAAGCGCCCCCGAGCAGCTGACAAGCGGTGTAGTAGCCGATGCAGGCGTCAAGATCACCCCCGAAATCCGCGATGTCTATCAGGAGCTGGCCAACGTCTCCATGGGTCAGGCAGCCGACTTGCTGGCTCGTCTGCTCAACGCCTTCGTGGTACTGCCTATCCCCAACGTCAACGTGCTGGAGGTCTCCGAGCTGCACATGGCCCTCTCAGCGGCTGCGGATTCGGATACCCTCTCCGCCGTCTGTCAGGGGTTTATCGGAGCGGGGATCGCCGGTGAAGCGCTGATCCTGTTCCATGACTCCAGCTTCAAAGATTTGGCCAAGCTGATGAACCATCAGGGGACGCTGGATCGCACCGCCGAACTGGAGCTGTTGATGGATACCGCCAACGTGCTGATCGGCGCCTTCCTGCGCGGCTACGCCAACCAGCTCGACACCCCCTTCAGTCAGGGGCACCCGGTGGTGCTCGGCCAGCACAGACCCATCAACGAGCTGATCAACACCAACAAGAGTCGCTGGCGCCGCACGCTCGCCATCGAGATCAACTACCGGATCCAGGATTACGCGGTGCAGTGTGATCTGCTGCTGCTGTTTACCGAAGATTCCATCGCCACCATGAACAACAAAATCATGCACATGCTCTAGGAGTGACTATGGAAATCCGTGAATTTCATTGGTTGATGAACATAGTCCAGAACCTGGACGTAGGCTTGGTGGTGCTCGACAAGGAGTACAAGGTTCAGGTGTGGAACGGCTTTATGGAGAGCCACAGCGGCCGACTGGCCAGTGACGTGCGCGATGGCGTACTGTTCGAGCTCTTCCCCGATGTGGACAGAGCCTGGTTCGAGCGCAAGGCCAACATGGTCTTCAAGCTCAACAACCGCGCCTTCAGCACCTGGGAGCAGAAGCCCTATCTGCTACGTTTCTCCAACTATCGCCCCATTACCGGCTCGGCACCCCATATGTTCCAGAACCTGACCCTGGTGCCACTGGCCGATTTCGGCGGTCAGGTAACCCATATCGCGGTGATGATCTACGATGCCACCGATGAGGCCATGCTGATGAGCGGCCAGCGGCAGGCTTGAGCTTGCAGCAAATAACAGAGGGCGCCGCGGCGCCCTCTGTTATCTCGGTATGAACAGGTCTTGGTATAACCTCTACCTGACCAACCGTCTCAACGCGCACCGAGATACTCGGTGAAGGCGTCGATCACCTCTTCAATATCGTCATCGTTGATTTGCAGATGGGTCACCAGCCGCAGCTCGCCGTAACCGGAGAAGAGGATCCCCCGCTCCTTCATAAAAGCGAGCAGAGGGGCCGATTCCCCCTCATGCAGCCGCAGGAACACCATGTTGCTCTGCACCAGCGAGAGGTCGAGCTCGATGCCCGGCAGTGCAGCCAACCCTTCGGCCAGCCGTTTGGCACGGCGGTGATCATCGGCCAGGCGGGTCACATGCTGCTCGAGGGCAAACAGACCGGCTTGCGCCAGAATGCCCGCCTGGCGCATGCCGCCACCCAGCATCTTGCGCAGGCGGCGCGCACGGGCGATGAAGTCGTGACTGCCCACCAGCAGCGAGCCCACCGGTGCGCCCAACCCCTTGGAGAGACAAATCGAGATGCTATCAAACGGTGCGGCGATCACCTCGACCGGGGTCTCGCTGGCCACTGCGGCGTTAAAGAGCCGGGCGCCATCGAGATGAAGCTTCAAGCCGCGCTCAGCAACGAATGCGCTCATCTCTTGCAGATAGGAGAGCGGAAGCACCTTGCCGTTGTGGGTGTTCTCAAGGCAGATCAGGCGAGTCTGGACGAAGTGGGCATCATCAGGGGCCAGCGCAGCCTTGATATCATCGAATGCCAGCGTGCCATCGCGTTGCATCGGCAAGGGTTGCAGGGCTACGGAGCCCAGCACGGCACTCCCCTGCGCTTCATAGCGATAAATGTGAGCGGCGTTGCCGAGGATGGCCCCCTCACCGCGCTGACAGTGGCTCATCACCGCCAACAGATTGGACATGGTGCCAGACGGCACAAACAGCGCCGCCTGTTTACCCAGCAATCTGGCCCCAAAGGCCTCCAGCGCGTTGACGCCCGGATCTTCACCATAGACATCGTCACCGACTGCGGCGTGGAGCATGGCTTGACGCATGGCGTCAGTAGGCTGGGTGACGGTGTCACTTCGTAAATCGATATAGCGCATGAGATCCCTCCTGAAACAGGAGAGTGACGTTAGCCATGCGCCCCTCGCTTGGCAAGGGGCGCATGAGCAGAATGTGAAGCCAATAGACGTCCATAGAACCCGCAGGCAGGATTTACCAAGGCAGCGGCTGACCGTTAAGATCCAGTAGCTGGCCCGATTGGGTCAACGATAACCCCTTGATGAGATTGAGCAGTTTCACCGCCACCTCGGCAGGATCCTGTAATTGTTCCAAAGGCAACTCGCTCAGAAAGGGAGCGTTCATCGGGGAGTCCATCAAGCCGGGCGCCACCGCCACCACCCCTGCTTGCGGGAAACGCTGCGCCCACTCAAGGGCCAGAGTTTTCACCCCCATGTCGAGGGCCGCCTTGCTCATCCGGTAGCTGTAACGTCCCCCCTCCAGATTGGAGGTGATGGAGCCCGCCAGATCGGAGATGGCACAGAGCCACAGCGGGTGGTCATTGCCCATCAACCGACTGAAACGGGCAGCCAGCGCCAGTGTTGGCCAGGCATTGGCCAGCAGGCTGTCACACAGCCACTTGGGGTGCACCTCTTCGACCCGCCGCTCTGGCATAAAGCTGACATCGTGCAACAGGCCGATGGTGTTGATCACCACAGTGGGAAGCGGATCGGTGTCGTAGAGGGTAAACAGGGCGTCGAACGAGATGGCGTCCACCTCTTGCAGCGGGAAGAAAGCCCCCATCTCGATCCCTTTTGGATAGGTGCGCCCGGCCAGAAGGAAGGACTCCCCCCTTGCCATCAGCTCTCTTGCCAGCGCCGAGCCCAGCGCACCGCTTCCGAGGATCAAGTAGCTCATCGCCCATTCCATGGAGAGTTATCTTGCTTAGAGCGTATCAGAATAATCAACCGGCCGTGACACGACCAAAGGGTAATATGCCCCTCATCACGCTTCCCCCAGATGGCGACCAAACTCCCGCGCCAGCGCCAAATCGAGAAAACCGTCCGCTTTCTTGTGGGTGCGCAAAAACTGGTAATAGGCGAGCAGGGTGACCAGTGCCTCCTCATCGGGCAGCCCCACCCCGGGTTGCTGCTCGCCCAGCAGTAGCTGCGCCGCTGCCAGCGCCTCCCTGTCTACCACTTCCGCCTGACGGTAGAGATAACCGCAGCCGGTTGCCAGCCACTCCAGCGAGCAGTTGGCCCCCATGGCGATCTGGTTGGCCCGCGCCAGGCCAGGCTCGGCTCCCTTCAAATATTTGCGGATCAGCGCTTCACTGAGCCCCACCTTGCGGGCAAACGCGCTCACGCTCATCTCCCCGATCAGGCTCTGCAAGCGCTCGGCAAATCCTTCCATCCAACTCTCTCTCCTACTCTGCGGTCAGAACCAAAGTTCGAATCATGCCACTGCCCATTATTGCTTTGCCAGCCACATGAGGCCAAGATGCCCGCAGTCATCTATGTTGCACATCGTTTTCGTATCGTGTTTTTCAAGGAGTCAACCATGTCTGTATCCCGTGTCGCCCTGCATCCGCAAGGCCCCACCTTCTCTCGCCTCATCATGGGTTACTGGCGCCTGATGGAGTGGCAGCTCTCTCCGGCCGCTCTGCTCGATCTGATGAAATATCATCTGGATCTGGGGGTCACCACCATCGATCACGCCGATATCTATGGTGGCTACCAGTGCGAAGAGGCCTTTGGTCACGCCCTGCGCCTCGAGCCTTCCCTGCGCAGCCGGATGGAGATTGTCACCAAGTGCGGTATCGCCCTTACCGCCAAGCCGGAGCATGCTCTCAACCACTACAACACCGGCAAGGACCATATCATCGCCAGCGCCGAGGCCTCGCTGCGCAAGCTCGGCACCGACCATCTGGACCTGCTGCTGATCCACCGCCCGGATCCCCTGATGAACGCAGATGAAGTGGCCGATGCCTTTATCACCCTGAAACAGGCGGGCAAGATCAAGCACGCCGGGGTATCCAACTTCACCGCCCGTCAGTTCGAGCTACTGCAATCGCGCCTCCCCTTCCCGCTGGTCACCAACCAGCTGGAGATCTCGCCGCTTCATCAGGAAGGGACCCTCGATGGTACCCTGGATCAGTGCCAGCAGCTTGGCATCAAGCCGATGGCCTGGTCATGTCTCGGCGGCGGCCGACTGTTCAGCGATGACGCCTATGCCCCGCTGCGTGCCGAACTGGAGCAGATCCGTCAGGAAGTGGGCGCCCAGACTATCGAGCAGGTGGTCTACGCCTGGGTAATGATGCTGCCAAGCCAGCCGCTGCCATTGATTGGCTCCGGCAAGCGGGAGCGGATTGCTGCCGCCGTGGCCGCCGAATCCATCGCCCTCAATCGCCAGCAGTGGTTCCGCATCCGCAAGGCGGCGCTCGGTTACGACGTCCCCTGATAACAGCAAAACGTCCAGAAACAAAAACGGCATGGGGGAAACCCATGCCGTTTTTTATTGCCGAGGTACCTTAGCGGTGGCGCTGTTGCGGGCGACCACGGGGAGCATCTGTCTTCGGTTTGGCCTGGTTGACGGTGATGGTACGGCCACCGACTTCTGTGCCATGCAGACCAGCGATAGCCTTTTCGGCATCACCATTGACCGGCATTTCAATAAAACCAAACCCCTTTGACTGGCCGGTATCGCGGTCGATGATGATATCAACCTTGTCGACCTGTCCAAACTGGCTGAACAGGGTTTTCAGTTCGTCGGCCGTCATCCGGTACGACAGATTTCCTACGTAAATCTTCATGCCATCCACTCTCGATTCAAGGTGCCTTCTCTATGCAATTCCCAGCATAACGGTAAGGGCACAACCCCTATGCCGGACCTGCCATGGCTTCATGCCGTGGCCTTCTCCACACTGTCGTCAAGTGATTGATCTCTTGGGTTAACAGTGCAGACAAGATCAATTCGAGTCACTGGCAGTATCTGAGCTTTGCCGGGAATTGTCGAGAAAATAGTCGACTCAGGCCGATTGCAGATCTGACAACCGTTGCGCCAGCATCCGGCGACCGTGCCAGGCCCGTTTAAAGCCGAAGCGATAGACAGACGGGCTCACCAGATGCAGCTCCCCCGCCTTGAGATCCAGCAAGGCCATAGCCGCCGCCAGCTCCTCTTCACTCAGTTGCAGATCGAGGCTGAAGTCGAGCCACTGGCCGTCGTGGCCCACTCGCCGCTCCCGTTCAAGCGCCACCAGCGTGCTGCGGGGCAGCGCCAGCGCCTCATCCTTGTTGCCATTGAGCAAATAGATATGCTGTTCGTCCCACCCCAGCTCCGCCAGGCGCCAGGGCTGCCAGCTGCGGGGCAGCGACACCATGATCCCGGTGATGCCACCAAAGAGCACGCCCACCCAGTTGAGCAGCGCCATGGCGCCCCAGCCATCCCACAAGGAGGCCGCCACCACGCCCCAACTCACCAGCAACAGCAGAAAAATGACGCAGCGATAGCGAACCGCTGGCGGCATCAACAGCTGCACCTGGGAACCGGCAAGCAAGGATGTAATACGCATGAAAAGCTCCTGTCATCACGAAATGGCGCCATTGTGAATAGCCATCAGGATGCTGACAAGGGGGTTTTCTTTGTCATCCCCCTATAAAATCAATACCATGGCGTAAATGATTCTCAGTGGGACCCGCTTCTTGACCAGCTCGCAACCCTGTGTGCGCTTTTGTGGCGTCGACAAATTCTATGGCGACTTTCAGGCTCTTCATCACATCGATCTCACCATTGAACGGGGAGAGAAGTGGGTCATCTGTGGCCCGTCAGGCTCGGGAAAATCGACCCTGATCCGCACCATCAACGGGCTGGAGGGGATCGACGGCGGCCAGCTGTTCCTGTTTGGCGAGCCGGTAACCCCCGCCTACTTGCGTCGCCTGCAAGGTCGGGTTGGCATGGTGTTTCAGCAGTTCAACCTCTTCCCCCATATGACAGTGCTGGAAAACCTGATGGTGGCGCCGGTGCATACCCTGGGGTTGCGCCCTCAGGAGGCCAAAGCCTGGGCGCTCGGGCTGCTCGAGCGGGTGCGCATTCAGGCACAGGCCGACAAGTACCCCCACCAGCTCTCCGGCGGCCAGCAGCAGCGGGTCGCCATCGCCCGCTCCCTCTGCATGCAACCCGAGCTGATGCTGTTTGACGAGCCCACCTCCGCCCTCGACCCCGAGATGATCCGCGAAGTGCTCGATGTGATCCGCGAGCTGGCTGACGAGGGGATGACCCTGATCTGCGTCACCCACGAGATGGGCTTTGCCCGTCAGGTGGCGGATCGGGTGCTCTTTATGGATGAAGGGAAGATTATCGAGTCGGCCCCGCCCGCCCAACTGTTCAACGCCCCCCGGCACCCACGTACCCGGGCCTTCCTCGAACAGGTGCTCAGCTATCATGGCTAGGCTCAAACGCCCCCGCCTGCTCGGCTGGTTGTCAGGCACTGTGATGCTCTCTGCGCTACTGGGCTGGGCGCTCTATAGTGGCGCTCGCCAGATGGGCTATGAGTGGCAGTGGCCACGGGTGTTGCCCTTTCTCGGCGAATGGGATGAGGGAACTTTTTATGCCGGCCCCTTGCTAAACGGCCTGCTGGTCACTTTGCAGGTGGCGCTGCTCAGTCTGTTGGGCACGATGGCGGTCGGTCTGTGCGTGGTTAGCCTGCGGCTGCTCCCCTCCAGGCTCGGCCCCTGGCTCGCCATCGCCTATCTGGCGCTGGTGCGCACCACGCCCCAGTTGGTGCAGCTCTATATTCTCTATTTCTTGCTGGGCCCCATGCTGGGATTGGCCCCCCTTGCCTGCGCCGTGTTGAGCCTCTCCCTCTATCAGGGGGCCTTCACCGCCGAAGTGCTGCGTGCAGGTGTACAGGCCATTCCCAAAGGGCAGTGGGAGGCGGCCCAGTCGCTTGGCTTGTCACGGGCCATCACCCTGCGCAAGGTGATCCTGCCCCAGCTGGTGCGCATCACCTTGCCGCCACTGACCAACGAGCTGGTCTCCCTTATCAAACATTCGGCGCTGGTGAGTGTGATCGCCATCGTCGATCTGACCAACGAAGGGCGTACTCTGGTTGCCGATACGTTTCTGACCTTTGAGGTGTGGTTTACCGTGGCTGCCCTCTATTTGCTGTTAACCCTGACGCTGTCAGCCTGTTCGCGGGCGCTGGCCCGTCATCTGAATCCGGATCAACAAGGACGCTAACCATGAATCTGTCATTCAAGACCACCCTGTCGGGCGCTGCCCTGCTACTGACAAGCCTGCTCACTCCGGCACTGGCAGAAACCGCCCCCTCCGACACCCAGGCACAGATCGAGCAGAGCGGTACCCTGCGAGTCGGCATGTCTACCTTCGCCCCTTGGGCGATGCGCGACAAGCAAGGGGCGCTGATCGGTTTTGAGATTGACGTGGCCCGTCGCCTCGCCACAGATAACGGCTGGCAGGTAGAGTTCGTGCCTACCGCCTGGGATGGCATCATCCCCTCCCTGCTGGCGAAAAAATATGACGTCATCATCGGCGGCCTCACCATCACCCCCGAGCGGGAGAAGAGCGTGCGTTTCACCCAGGCCTACTCCCACTCGGGGGTGCAGCTGGCCGCCTCCAGCGCCATGGCCAAAGAGAAGAAAACCGTGGCGGACTTCAACCAGCGCGGGGTGATCCTGGCGGTACGCCGTGGCGCCTCGCCAGTACAGGTGGCAAAAGAACACTTCCCCAAGGCCACCCTGCGCCAGTTTGATGACGAGTCACAGGTATTTCAGGAGGTGCTGAACGGCCGCGCCCACGGCGCCCTCTCCTCTTCCCCGAAACCCGAGCAAGAGGCGCTGCGCCACCCGGATGCCCTCTTTATGCCGTTTGCCGAGCCGTTGGCACAAGGCGATGAAGGCTTTGCCCTGCGCAAGGGGGATGATGCCCTGGCTGAGCAGTTCAACGAGTGGATCGCCGCCCGTCAGGCCGATGGCTGGCTCAAGGCGCGCCATGACTACTGGTTCAAGTCGCTGGCGTGGGAAGCACAGGTCGCCAACCCCTGATGCTGATTGCTCTAAAAGAGACCATCCGGCGCATCGTCCGTGGGCCATGTCGGAACATCAACTGGCTGGATGGGGCGATCGCCCTGATGCTGCTGCTGGCTGGCCTCTGGCTGGCCAGCCGCCTGCACATAGGGGTGGCCTATCAGTGGCGCTGGCATGAAGCCTTCGACCTGCTGTTCACCCCCGGCCCTCACGGCGAGTTGCCCTACTTTTTCAGCGGTCTGCTCACCACCTTGCGCATCGCCCTGCTCGGCATGGTGCTGGCGCTGCTGCTCGGCACTGCGCTGGGGGTAGCCGCCTTCAGCCGCCGCCCCTGGCTGGTGATGCCCGCGACCCTGTTTATCCAGCTGATCCGCAATCTGCCGCCGCTGGTCTTTATCTTCATCTTCTACTTTTTTATCGCCAACCAGCTGCTGCCTGCGAGCGGCCTCTCCCGCTGGTTCGGCACCGTATCACTCTCCCCGTGGCAAGAGGCGCTGTTTGGCCCACCAGCCCGCTGGGAGAACCTCATCTCAGGCACCCTCTGCGTTGGCATGATCAGCGCAGCCTTCATCGCCGAGATCGTCCGCGCCGGGCTGGCTGCCATCCCCCGTGGCCAGTGGGAGGCGGCGCAGAGCCTCGGGCTCTCTCCCTGGGTGCGGCTGCGCCATGTGATCCTGCCGCAGGCCATACTGCTGATGTTACCCCCCCTCACCGGTCAGCTCATCGCGCTGGTGAAGGATACCGCCATCGTTTCCCTTATCTCGGTGCAGGAACTCACCTTCGTCGGCACCGAGATGGCCAACTCCAGCGGACTGGTCTACGAGATCTGGCTGCTGGTGGCCGCAGCCTATTTATTTATATGTTTGAGTCTGTTCGTACTGCTGAGCCGACTTGAAGCAAGACAAGGAGCACGCACATGCTGACGTCGCTGTTGCTGGCGACTGTATTGCAAGCGGAAGCCATCGGTGGTTATGCCGCCGGTTGCCTGAAAAACGGCGTATCCCTGCCCCTCGAAGGGCCGGGTTATCAGGTGATCCGCACCAAGCGGCTACGCTACTACGGCCACCCCGACCTTATCCACTACCTGCAAGCGCTGGCCAACCAGACCCGCATGGCCGGGCTGCCGGATCTCTATATCGCCGATCTGGCGATGGCCCGGGGCGGCCCCTTTACCTCTGGCCATCGCAGCCATCAGACCGGACTTGATGCCGATATCTGGTTTCGCATGGCCAACCGTCCCATCAGCAAATGGGAGCAGGATGCCCCCAAGGAGTGGGCGCTGATCGACGAACCCAGCTACAAGATGTTGCCGGGTCGCTTTGGCCCCCAGCAGCTCACCCTGCTGCGGCTGGCGGCCAGCAAACCCGAGGTGGCCCGCATCTTCGTCAATCCGGTGATCAAATCCGCGGTCTGCCAACAGGCTGGTAACGAACCTTGGGTCGCCAAGCTGCGCCCCTGGGTGGGCCACTTCAGCCACTTCCACGTGCGGCTGCGCTGCCCGGTGGGCAGCCCCGATTGTGAACCCCAGGCTCCCATTCCGCCCGGCAATGGCTGCGGGGAAGAGCTGGCATCCTGGCTAAAAGACAAGCCCCAGTTGCCCAAGGTCTCCGGCATCAACAAGCGACCTGAGCTACCTGCGCGTTGTGGCAACTGACCCCAAGCTGGTATGGTGGTGCACTCTTGGTCGTACACCATCCATGGCGCACTATCGACTCGAAATACCAAAGGAGAACAACAAGATGGCCACATCACTCTGGCGCAGAACCACGCAGAGCCTGTTGACCCTGACCCTGCTGCTCGGCCTGACCGGCTGCGGCATGAACAATATTCCGACCCTGGATGAGCAGGTCAAGGCGAGCTGGGGGCAGGTGGAGAACCAGTATCAGCGCCGCGCCGACCTCATTCCCAATCTGGTCGCCACCGTCAAGGGCTACGCCAGCCATGAGCAGGAGACCCTAAAGGCGGTCACCGATGCCCGTGCCCGGGTCGGCAGCGTGCAGGTGAGCGATCCTGCCCAGCTCAAGGAGTTTGAAGCGGCGCAGAACCAGCTCTCCAGCGCCCTATCTCGCCTGATGGTGGTGGTAGAACGCTACCCCGAGCTGAAAGCGGATCAGCAGTTCCTTGCCCTGCAGGCCCAACTGGAAGGAACCGAGAACCGCATCTCGGTGGCTCGCCGCGACTATATCGAGGCGGTGCGCCAGTTCAATACCGAGATCCGCACCTTCCCCGGCGTTATCTGGTCCAAGCTGCTCTACTCGGATCTGGAGGCCAAACCCAGTTTCAGTGCCAAACCCGGTGCCGATGAGGCGCCCAAGGTCAGCTTCCAATGAAGATGATGCTGCGCTGGTTTCTTCCCTGTCTGCTGCTCTGGGCCACTGCCCTGCAAGCGGCACCGGACTTCCCGACACTGAGCGGACGGGTGGTGGATGAAGCCAGTCTGATGTCCCGCAAACAGGCCCATCAACTGACCCAACAGCTGGCCGCCTTTGAAAAGCGCAGCGGCATCCAGCTGGTGGTGGTCTCCGTCGATAGCCTCGATGGGGAGACTATCGAGGAGTACGGCTACCAGCTCGGTCGCCACTGGGGGATCGGCCAGAAAGGCAAAAACAATGGCGTGCTGTTGCTGATCGCCCAGGATGAGCGCAAGGTGCGGATCGAGGTAGGCTATGGATTGGAAGGCGCCCTGCCCGACGCCATCGCAGCCAACATCATCCATGGTCGTATCCTGCCCGCCTTCAAGCGCGGCGATATGGTGGCCGGGATCATGGCGGGCAGCCAGAGCATCATGAAGGCACTCGCCGGAGAGTATCAGCCGGTCGAGCAGCCAAAGAGTGACAACGGTGGCGGCCCTTGGCTGTTTATTCTGGTGGTGATTGCGATGATCGTACTCCACAACCTGCGCGGGGGTGGTGGCGGTGGGCCGGGAGGACGACGTCGGTCGGCCTACATGGCCGGTGGATTGGGTGCCGGCTCCTTTGGAGGTCGCTCTGGCGGCGGATTCAGCGGTGGCGGCGGCAGTTTTGGCGGCGGCGGAGCCTCCGGTGGCTGGTAACAGGAGTAAAGAGACAAATCATGATTTCTAAACAGTTCTTCCACACGCTTCAGGCCAAGGTGCGCGAAGCGGAGCTAGAGACTGATGCTGAACTGGTCACCGTGCTGGCCCCGGCCAGCGATGGCTATCGCTACATTCCCACCCTCTGGGCGGCGCTGCTGGCGATGCTCACCCCCCTGCTGGTGTTCCAGCTCGGCTTCTGGCTCGGCTGGTACGAAATCCTGCTGGTACAGTGGTCAGTCTGGCTACTGCTGAGCCTGCTGTTCCACTGGACCCCCATCAAGATGCGGCTCATCCCGAAGAAGGTTCGCCAGCACCGGGCGGCCCTGATGGCACGCCTGCAATTTGTCGAGCAAGGGCTGCACCGCACCCGCGACCGACTCGGGGTGCTGATCTTCGTCTCGGCCGCTGAGCACTATGTAGAAATACTGGTGGATGATGGCATCGCCCAGCATATCGACAACGGCCAGTGGCAGGAGATCATCGACGACTTCGTGGCGCGAGTGCGCAACAGGGAGATCGAACAGGGTTTTCTGGAGTGCGTGGAGCGCGTTAGCGCCATTCTGACCGATGCCTTCCCAGCCACCCGGGATCAAAACGAGCTGCCGGACAGTCTGATCATCCTCGACAAGCCCTGATCCGGTTTAAAAAACCGGCATTCTGCACAAGGGTTAGGCATTCGGAAAAGATTATGAAAAATAAGGGGAAAAGAGGTTGACCCACACAGCCCTTTCCCCTAAATTACGCCCCGTTCCAGCGCAACAGCGCAGCGAACGAAAATTTGGTGAGGTGTCCGAGTGGCTGAAGGAGCACGCCTGGAAAGTGTGTATACGGCAACGTATCGAGGGTTCGAATCCCTCCCTCACCGCCAAATTTAAAAAAACCGACCTCAGGGTCGGTTTTTTGCTTTCCGGCAAATACCTATGCCGACAAGTGAGCCAGAGCCACGCAGTGGCAGATCATCCACGCACTCATCCCCGGTTTGCAAAGCACTGATGGAACATCACTGCTTTTCGTATTGCCAGCTCCCGCCCCCTACCTTGCTTTTGTGATTGCCCCACCCGACAAGCGTTCCTTCCTGTCACAACAGGAGCAACAAGATGATTGCAATGCCATCTTATGGCCGCAACACGCCTTCTTTTATGGACGTTACCCAGCGCCCATTAATTGCTCAGCGATTGGATTTCATTTTGAAAAACTGATACTTAAGTAGCTACACTAGCCATTATCAACATGCAGGGACGTGTAAAAGATGAGCTTGATTGGCTTGGTACTGGCGTTGATCGCCATCCTTGGCGGCAACATGATCGAGGGTGGTCATCCCAGTGCACTGCTCGATCTGCCCGCATTTCTTATTGTGATAGGCGGCACCATAGGTGCTGCGCTGACCCAGTTCCCTTTCTCCGTCGTCGGCAGCACCATGAGGCGTTTCAAATGGCTGCTCTCTCCCCTCAAACTCGACCTGCTGGAACAGGCCCAGTTGCTGGAGACCCTGGCAGGCAACGCCCGCCGCAGCGGTATGCTGGCGCTGGAAGGGATGATCGAGGAGATCAAGGATCCCTTCCTGAAGAAAGGGGTGCAGATGATGGTCGATGGCTACGAGAAGGCCAAAATCCACGAGGTGCTGGAGAACGAGATCGAGTTCGAGCAGGAAGATCTCGAACAGACGGTCAAATTCTATGAAGCCATGGGCGGCTACTGCCCGACCATGGGGATCGTCGGGGCGGTATTTGGCCTGATCCACGCCATGGGTCTGCTGGATGCCCCCGACAAACTGGGTGGCGCCATCGCGGTGGCCTTTATCGCCACCATCTACGGGGTATCCGCCGCCAACCTGATCTTCTTGCCGTTCGGCAACCGCTACAAAGGGTTTGCCCACCAGATCCGCCACTACAAGGAGATGACCCTGACCGGCATTCTCTGCATCGTGGATGGCGAGTCACAGGCACGCCTGCAAGTTACCCTCGAACCTTATCTGGGAGGTCACGGTGGCCAAAAAGAAAAAGGCTGAAGCACCGGAGAACCATGAACGCTGGCTGGTCTCCTATGCCGACTTCATGACCCTGCTGTTCGCCCTGTTTGTGGTGCTCTACTCCTTTGCCATGGCAAAGCAGTCCGAAACCCGGGTGCTTATCCAGGGCTTTATCGAGTCGCTGGGTAAAATCGGCCTCATCTCCCCGCCTGCCGGCTCACCTTTGATGCAGGGGGGCACAGGGATTCTCGAACCGGAATCGAAGACCACGCCGAGCAGCCCGAAAGAAGAGACTGTACTGGAGAAAGATGCCCCCATGGCGGCATCGGACCCCTTCAACGAGACCATAGGTGCCTCTGAAAAACCGAGCGCCACCGAAGCCTGGCCCCACAAGACCAAGGAGCAGGAGTGGGTGCAGGTGACCAAGCAGAAGCTTGAGCAACAGCTAAAGGCCCAGATCGAATCGAAGGACCTGGAGGTCGAGCAGCTTGGCAGTCAGCTGGTGATCCGCATCGGCGAGAAGGCGCTGTTTCCCTCCGATTCGGCGTTCCTGCAGCCCCAGTTCATCCCGCTGGTCAACAAGATCGCCGGTATTTTGGCCAACATCCCGGGGCAGGTAGTGGTCACCGGTCATACCGACAACTCCCAAGCGCCGGTGGAGCTCTATCGCAACAACTGGGAGCTCTCGGTGCTGCGAGCCTCCTCCATCGTGCAGACCATGCTGACCAACCCCCAGCTGGATGCCAGACGAGTCATCGCTCAGGGTGTTGCCGACACCCAACCCCGCTTTGCCAATGACACCCCCGAACATCGCCAGGCAAATCGCCGGGTCGATATCACCCTCTCTCAAGGCAAGGCCGCAGAAGAGTCGCTGCAACTGCTCAAGCCCTGATCACCCCGCTCCCGCTTCGCGCGGGAGCCTCTTTTTTAAAAACAAATAACTCAATAATATCAAAACCATAAGCTCTTAATGATAATGATTGCCATTTATTGTCAAGTGGTCAGGCCTCTGCAATAATGCCGCCCTTCAGGCTTAAATAAAAACAATTATCATTATGAACAAACTGCTTCAGGCATGGCCGGCACTCCTGTGTGCCTCCGCTGGCGCGGCCGATCTTCCCCCTGTGGAGAAGGCGCGCAGCGACGATACCATCATTGTCACCGGGCAACGGGTACAACAGAAACTCTCCGATGTCTCCGGCTCCATCACCGTCATCACCCAGGAAGAGCTGGACCGTCAGGTCGCCAGCGAGCTGACTCATGTGTTTCGCAAGATCCCCGGTGTCTCGGTCACCGGCTCTGCCGGGCGACCGCAAAACATCAGCGTGCGCGGCATCGGGGGCAACCGTATCCTGCTGATCAAGGATGGGGTGCGCGTCAGCGACGGCTTTGGCGCCGACAACATCAATGACAAGGTGGGTCGCTTCAACTTCGACCTTGATGACATCAAGCAGATTGAGGTGGCCAAGGGGGCCGGCTCCTCCCTGCATGGCTCCGATGCCATCGGCGGCACCGTGGTGATGAATACCAAGCAGCCGGAAGATTATCTGCAACAGCAAGATAGCTTTCTGGCGGCCAAGACCCTCTACGGTGGCGACAGCAACAAGAAGAAGCTCAGCATGACCAGCGCGGTGCGGGCACTGGAGAGCGAACATCTGTTGCGCCTCTCCGGCTGGCGTGGCAACGAAACCGCCAACTTTGAAGAGAACCGCATTCCGGCGGATCTGGATGGCATGAGCGCCTCCACCAGCAGCCGCCTCCCCCTCAATGCCCATCACGCTCTGCGGCTGGAGCTGGACTACTACGAGGATCACGCCAAACGCCAGATGGGGCCCAAAGCGGTGCCCCAACCCGATGGCAGCTGGGACGTGGTCGGTTTTCAGGAAGATGGCGATCAGCGCACCCAGGGCGGCAAGTTCAGCTGGGAAGCCAGCGATCTGGGCATGGTCGATACCCTCAACTGGAGCCTGTTTGGCAACCAGTCACGCAACGAAGCCAACCAGCGCCAGCTGCTGCGCAACGATGCCCTGAGCGGCTATCCCAGATATCGCAGCCAGCGCACCCTCTCCACATTCGAGGAGCTGCGCCTTGGCAGTGAGCTGGAGCTGCAGAGCAAGCTGAGCACCGGCTCGCTGGATCACACCTTCAGCTACGGTGTGGAGCTGGAGCAGGCCAACCACAAGCGGCCGGTCAGCAATCTGACCCTGGAAGATGGCATCACCACCCAGGGACAGAAAGCCCCCTTCAGCAAGGCCGAGACCCGCCGCGATGGCATCTGGCTGAGCGATGTGATCGATCTGGGCAACTGGCAGTTTACCCCGACCCTGCGCTTTGACCGCCAGCGCCTGCGCGCACCGGACAGCAATCTGGCCGAGAACCACAGCGACCACATCTCCCCCAGTGTGGCGGCCAGTTACCGCTTCAACGAAACATGGCGCAGCTGGCTCAGCTATGCCAACGGCTTCCGCGCCCCCGCTTACGATCAGGTTTACGGCAACATTCCTCACTACTTTGCCATGCCGCCGTTCGAGATCATTGCCAACCCCAACCTCAAGGAGGAGACCAGCCACAGTCTGGAGTGGGGAGTGAATGGCCAAAGCGACAACTGGAGCGTCAAACCGGCCATTTTCTACAACCGCTACTACAACTTCATCGACTGGCGCCAGACCGGTTTTCGCCTCGATGACGGTGTCTTCCTGCGCCAATATCGCAACGTTGCCAAAGCAGAAACCTGGGGCGCCGAGCTGGCCGCCAGCCTCTGGCTGAGCGACGAGTGGGAGCTTTCGACCAATCTGGCCTGGATGGATGGCAAGGATCACCGCGGTGAGCCGCTGCGCACCCAGACACCGCTGGAAGGCAACACCACCCTGCGCTGGCAACAGCTCGACTGGGGGGTTGAGCTCAGTGGCAACTATGCCGCCGCCATGACCAAGGTGCCCCAGTGCGCCAATGCGCAGACTGGCTACAACGGTGCCTGCCAGAGCAGCGCAGGCTGGTTCAGTCTGGATCTCACCGGCGACTGGCAGATCACCGAGGCGCTCAAGGTCAATGCCACCATCGGCAACCTGCTCGATACCCGCTATGTCCGCTATCAGGATGTGGCCGGACTCCCGGCTGGCAGCGACACCTCCCTCTACAGCCAGAGCGGCCGCTACCTGTCAGCCAGCCTCAGCTACCGTTTCGTGGGGATGTGATGAAGCATCATGCAATCATGGCGGCCCTGTTGGCCGCCCCGTTGTCGTGGGCGCAAGAGGCCCTGCCACCGCCCATCCCGGCCCAACCACACCTGATTTCAGGCAATCCCGTACGCCAGGATCCCTACTTCTGGTTGCGGGACGAGAGCCGTAGCAACCCGGCCATTCTCGCCCTGCTCAAGCAGCAAAATCGCTGGAGCGAGCAGCAACTCGCCGCGCAGCAGCCGCTGGAAGCAACCTTGCGCGCCGAATTTGCCCGCCATCCGGCGGGGGAATCTGTGCCAGAGAACTGGCTTGTCCGCGGCGATCAGGCATGGCAGCTGCGCCCGGATGGCTCACTCTGGCAACGCCACGGGGGCAAGGTGCTGCAGCGGCTTCCCGCCAGAGCGGGTGAGGGTTATTACGAAGCGGGCGGCTGGGCCCTGAGCCCGGATAACCTCACACTGGCCATCGCCGAAGACAGGCGCGGCGATCTCGACTATCAGGTCACCCTGCTCGATCTCCAGAGCGGCAAGGTGCTGGCCAGTTTGGTGCAGCGCAGCGCTGATCTCGCCTGGTCACAAGATGGTCGCACCCTCTACACCATCGCCAACGAGCGCGACACCCTGCGCCCCTGGCAGCTGCGCGGCTGGCAGGATGGCCAGGAGCAGACTCTCTATGAGGAGCAGGATCCCGCCTGGCTGCTCAGCCTCTATCGCACCACGGATGGCCAGCATCTGGTGTTGCAGGGCAACAACCACGATAGCTCGGAGCAATACCTGCTCGACTCGGGCAAGCCGCAGCAGGTCAAACCCCGCCAGTGCGGGGTGGAATACTATCTGGACAGCCAATCCGGCTGGGTGATCAAGAGCAACCGGGAGGGGGCATTTGCCCTCTACTCAGCCAGCACGCCGCTCGGTGAGTGGCAGCGCCTCTGGCCCAGCGCTGGGGAAGATCTCGGCGATCCCGATAAGTGGCGACTGTTTGATCGCCATCTGGTGGTGCAGTTTCGCCAGCAGGGGGAGGATTGGCTCGCCCTGCTCGATCGCAACGGCCATGAACGCCAGCGCCTGCCGCTGGCCAGTGGCGCCGGTACCGGCTGGCTGCAAGGAGAACATGACCCGGCCAGCGACCGCATTCTGGTGCGCAGTCAGGGCTTGAGCCAGCCCCCCGGCCAGCGCTGGCTGGAGTTGACCAGCGGCCACTGGATCAACGACCAGCACACCGCAGGCAATAAAGCATTGCCCTATCAGAGCGAGCGGCGCTGGATCACTTCTGCCGATGGCACCCGGGTGCCTGTCTCGCTGGTGTGGCGCAAGGATCTGGCCCCTCGCGCCGTACTGCTCTACGGCTATGGCGCCTATGGCACGCCGATGCGCCCCTACTACCAGAAAGAGCTGTTGAGCCTGCTGGATCGGGGCTTTGTCTACGCCATCGCCCATGTGCGCGGCGGCGGCATGCTGGGGGAGCAGTGGACCCGCGACGGACGGGGCATCAACAAGCAGAACGGCATCAGCGACTTTATCGCAGCCGGTCACACCCTGCGCCACTGGTCGCCCGACTCTGCTCCCCTGCCCCTGTTTGCCATGGGGGGCAGCGCGGGGGGCACGCTGGTTGCTGCGGCCCTCAACCAGCAACCGACACTCTTTAGCGGCGCCGTGTTGCAGGTTCCCTTCGTCGATATGCTCGGCACCATGAGCGATCCTGCCCTCCCCTTGACCCGTCAGGAGTATCAGGAGTGGGGCAATCCGGCCAAGCCCGCAGAGTATCAGGCGATGCGCCGCATCAGCCCCTACGACAACCTGCACCGCGCCCCCTACCCGCCCCTGCTGGTCACTACCGCCCTGCACGACAGCCAGGTCCCCTACTGGGAGCCGGTCAAGTGGCTGGCCCGCCTGCGGGAGCACAGCACGGGCTCCGGCCCCTACCTGCTGCTGACCGAACTGGAGGGAGGCCACCGCGCCGGTGGTGGCGATCGGGCTCGTGAATTTGCCTTCTTGTTGCATCTGGCGGGGATCAATCAATGACCCTGCCGCTGATTGGGAGTACCACTATGAAACCCCTGTTGCCCGCCCTCTTGCTGGGGCTGGCTGGCTTTTCCACTCAGGCCGCCGAACTGCGTTTTGTCGAACAGGACGCCCCGGCCGATACCCACCTCTGGCTCGAACAGCAGCTCGGCGTCACCCTGAGTGATGCCCCGGCCTATCAGCGCCAAGGCAAGCTGGGCCACTATCTGCATTATCGCCAGCAGCTCAATGGCGCACCGATCGCCGGCCTGATGGCCGCCGTCAGTCTCGATGAGCAGGGTCGCCCGTGGCGCCTTTATCACAATACCCGGCTGATGCAGGCACAGGCGACGCCATGTGATGAAGCAAGCCGCGCCGGGGTGGATGCCTATACCGCCACGCTGGATGGTACGGTGTGGCAATTCGCTAGCCGTGACGAGGCCCAGCTCTGGTACTGGCAGGATGGCAACACCCTGACCCCCGCTTGGCGTCTGCTGGCGGTGGAAAGTCAGCCAGGCAACAGCAAAAGCAGCCACTGGCAGTTGTTTGTCACCTGCGATGGCAGCGCCCTGCTGGGGCGCACGCTGCAAGAGGCCAATACCCGTGCCGAAGCGGCACCGCTGGCAGGGGAAGCGGCCACGGTGCAGGCCCGCATCTTTGCCCTCGACCCACGCACCCAGCTACAAGATGGCAATTTGCTGTGGCGCCACGATCTGGTGCTGGACAACGGGGCCTATCGCACCGTGCCGCTCACGGTACAAAAGGTGGATGACACCTACCAGCTGAGTGGCCCACGCGCCCGGGTCGTGGATGGCACGGCGCCGGAAACTGCCCCCTTTAGCAGCCCTGATGCCGATGGCTTCCAGCTGGATCACCAGCAGCCCGCCTTCCTCGATATCAATGGCTACTACCATCTGGATCTGGCCCAGCGCCATGTGGAATCCCTGGGCTACCCGACGCTGATGGGCGGCCCCCTGACCATCGATACCGATGCCGGGGAGCAGGACAACTCTCTCTATGACCCCTTCCTGCGCCGGTTGGAAATTGGCCGGATAGGGGTGCCCGATGCGGAAGATCCCATGGTGATCTGGCACGAGTTTGGCCATGCGGTGCAGCACCATATCCTGCCCGACATGGGAGAAGAGGGTGACTGGGGCGCCATCGGCGAGGGCTTTAGCGACTATCTGGCCGCCAGCTGGCGCCAGCGTAGTCCAGAGGCTCGCCAGTTCGAGCCTTTCATGGTCTTCAACTGGGATGCCAGGATCAGCGGCCGGACGCCCCGTCAGCTCGATGATCTGCGGGCGCGCTATCATCCGGGCTTCCTCTATCCGGCTCACCTCACTATCAACGGTAGCAACGGCGACCAGCTGTGGGGCACTCCGCTCTTCACCGCGCTGCGCCAGGCCGTTGAACAGTATGGCGAGGTAGCCCGTGACGAGTTCGATACCCTGCTGATTGAATCCCACTTCGGCCTCGGCCCGCAGGTGCGGATGCCCCAGCTGGCGCGCGTCACCGTGGATACCGCCAACCGCCTCTATCCGGACCGCAGCTATGGCAAGCTGCTGGAGCAGGCCTTCCGCCACCACGCCCTGCTGCCCACGCCCATCGCGGCCCGCCTTGCCGATGACAGCTACCTGTTACCCGGGGAGAAAAAGAGCCTCGCCATCGAATTGACCAACCAGAGCGGCCGCCCCCTGACCGTGGCTGACGCCAGCCTGCTCCCGAGCAAGGGGCTCATGGGTGACGGTCACTGGCAGGGAGAGCTCAACGCCGATGGCACCGCCCGCTGGACCCTGCCGCTGGAAGCAGCGAGCAACCTGACCTGTGGCGAGGCAGTCACCTTGCCGCTGCAGTTCCAGCTCACCCTGCCCAGCCCCACCGAGCGCCAAACCCGCCTTGACCTGCAACTGCCGATCGGTGAACCGCTCTGGCAACGGGCCATCGGCCAGGGTGGCCAGATCAAGGATGCGGTGAGCGATGAGCGGCACGGCCTGTCCCGCTTCACTCTCACCCTGCCCGAGAGCAAGGCCCGCATCGACAGCGGATTCGTGGTCGCCCTCGATCTGGAGCACAGCAAGCTGGAGCAGCTGGAGATCTGGCTCACCTCCCCTTACGGCACCCGGATCAGCCTGTGGAACAAGGGCTACGCCAGCCATACCCGGCTCAAGGGGGAGTTTCCCCGTGAACTGGTACCGTTCGAATCACTGGACAAGCTGCACGGCGAACCGCTCGCTGGCCGCTGGCTGCTGGAGATCAACGACACCAGCGCCGGTGACACCGGTCAGTTGCGCAACTGGCGGGTAGCCCAGCAAGTCGGCGCCCGCTGCGACAAGGATGAAGCCCTGCCCAACACCGGCATCATTCCCCTTGAGCAGGATGAAGGGGGTGGCGGCACGACTTCCCCCCTGCTGCTGTTGCTGGCCCTCTGGCCCCGCCTCTGGCGCCGGAGCACCCCGCGCCGTTGAATCCTGCACCACGGGGGTTACCGCCCCCGTGAACCTGTGACCGAATCAAGGAATGTGAAGTGAAACCATCCGTACTGGTTATTGCAACCCTCTCAGCCCTGCTCAGCGCCTGTGGCGGCGGGGAAGATAACGCACCACTGGCGATCCCGGACTACCGGGTCGATGTCGCCCTGCCGACTGCCGGTACCCTGTGCGCCGATCTGGATCAGAACTGGCAATGTGATCCTGCCGACCCTGCCGTCAGCGGCGAAGGAGCTGTGGCCCTGGTCAGCCGTTCGGCCAACATCGTCAACTCGCCTCTGCTTTTCGTACCGAGGAGCGGAGGCCTGCTACTGGCACATCCGGCCGCCAAAGGGGATCCACAACGGCTGCAACCAACCCTGCTCAGTACCCTGTGGCAGAGCCGCATTGCCGAAGGGGTGGCCGCCGATCGCGCTCTGTCACTGCTGCTGGCCGATCTCGCGCCACTGCAACCGGGCAGCGACCGCGCCGCCCTCGCGGGCCTCGGCCAGTTTGATCAGGCGCTGCAGCAGGTGGCGATCAGCTTGCAGCAACAGGCCCGCGCACGACTTGCCAACGCCAAGGAGACCCAGTTGCTCACCACCAGCTATCGCGCCATCAGCCTGATGCTGGCGCAATTGGCTCAGGAGTGGCAACGCAACGGCCAGTTTGCTGAAGAGACCCAAAGAGAGCTGCTGGCCCTGCTGGTGCAGCAGCAGCCACGCAACCTGCTGACCGTCACCGGCGTCACCACCTTTAGCGATGGCAACGACCCGCTGCTGGAACAGGAACCCGCCGACTATCCGGGACAAGATGCCAGCTGGAATCGCACTCGTCCCCAACTTGCCTATCGCAAGCTCGATGATCGCGGTCAGGTGCTCCCCGACAACGCGCCGAGCTGGCAGTGCGTCAAGGATCTCAATACCGGTCTGGTGTGGGAGGTCAAATCGGATGATCCCTTGAGTCCTGACTGGAAAAGCAGACCCTTTGCCTATGAGGATGAGCAGTTCAAGGCGACCGCAGGCGAGCAGCAAGAGGCCTACCAGCATATTCATAAGAGGATCGAACAGCTCACCGCCGAAGGAGATCTGGCGGCCCTCGCCCGGGCACAGGCGCTGACCACCATGCTGACCACCCGCGCGTATCAGCAGTGGCTCAATGGCGAGCAGCGCTGCGGCATCAGCCAGTGGCGGCTGCCCACCATGGGTGAGCTGATGTCACTGATGCACTACGGTAGCCTGGCCAAGGACCCGCTGGGTCAGCGCATCATCGTGGATACCCGTTACTTCCCGGATATCGCCTCCTCGGAAGATGACACCTACCATGGCTACTACTGGAGCGCCACCAGCAACACCGCCCAGCGCTTCTCCGGTGGCCCCATCAGCAAACGCACAGTCCTGCTCTTGGGAGAAGATGCGGGCACCACCTATCCCGCGCGAGTGCAGCAAGATGAATATATCGAGCTGATGCAAGTACGACTGGTCGCTACTCCCCAATAATCCGAGGAATATCATGAGCCTTTATCGCTTTTCGTTCGCCATGATGGTACTGATGGCCCCCCTGGCCCACGGTGCTGCCATTTGTGATGACACCATGGATCGCACCGCCCCCTCTGCCCGTTTTCTTGACCATGGCAACGGCACCGTCACGGATCAACACACCGGCCTCACCTGGATGCGATGCAAACTGGGGCAGACATGGAGTGGCAGCAGTTGCCTGGGTGAACCGACCGTTTACTACTGGCAGCAGGGGCTGCAAGTGGCGGAGCGGATCCGCAGTGACAGCAGCCATGCACTCTATCACTTCGGCGGTATCAGCCAGTGGCGCCTGCCCGACATCAAGGAGCTGGCAACCCTGGTCGAGCATGCCTGCTACCAGCCCTCTCTCAATGAAGCCATTTTCCCGCGCGCCATGGCGGGGGGCGGTAAAGAGGTCAATGAGGGCTATGTCTATCTGATGAGCAGCACGGTGACCTCCGCCAATGGTCAGCGGGCGTATCTGGATATCACCTCGGGAGATATCGGTCTTCGCGCCATTGGCGCCTACCCAGACCAGGTCTTGCTGGTCGCCAATAAACCCTGACCGCCCCACGCTCGACACCGGAACGCGATGACAGGAGAGGCTTGAAAGCCTCTCTTTTTATTGCTCTTGCCGCCCCCTACCTAACCCGCCATCACGCTCTTCTCCCGCCTGTGCCCCCTGCCCGCGATACCGACCTGATCCGGCTTCGCCCGCGGCATTTACCCCTTTCAGGTGATGACGAGGAGCAGCTCTCTGCGCTTTCCAGGCCTTTCCCACCCGCCATAACCAGCAAAAAAGTGCGCTTCTTAACAAAATTTAATTACCGGTTAACCGATTAATAATTAACCCGTAAAAATGACATGTAAATCAGTGCGAAAGTGTCATAATGCGTAACATTATTGTTAAGTCGCTTGATTAATTTGGTTAGGAAAAACCTCTATGTTTGCTGATATTTCTGCTCAACATTGGGCTTTTGCCATTTATGTCATCGGTGCCATCACCATCTGTCTGGTGATGATAGGCCTCGCCGCCCTGCTGGGAGGTCGCGCCTACGGCCGCACCAAGAACAAGCCATTTGAATCTGGTGTCGACTCGGTCGGCAGTGCCCGCCTGCGTTTTTCCGCCAAGTTCTATCTGGTCGCCATGTTCTTCGTCATCTTCGACGTCGAGGCGCTCTACCTGTTTGCCTGGTCTGTCTCCGTGCGGGAGAGCGGCTGGGTCGGCTTTATTGAAGCCACCATTTTCATCGGACTGCTGCTTATCGGCCTGATCTACCTCTGGCGCATCGGCGCACTGGACTGGTCACCGCGCAAACCGCAGTTGAACAACAAAAACAGTGATTGAACCACAGACCCTTTCCTTGAGGCTGCACCATGAAGTACACCCTGACCCGGATTGACCCGGATGCACCCGTTGAGCGCTACCCCCAGGAGCAGCGCCAGACCGTCGATGACCCACTGGCGCAAGAAGCGACGCGCGGCATCATGATGGGCCGCCTCGAGGAGGTGCTGCAAGACACAGTCAACTGGGGCCGCAAAAACTCCCTCTGGCCTTACAACTTCGGCATCTCCTGCTGCTACGTGGAGATGTGTACCGCCTTCACCTCCCCCCACGATGTGGCCCGCTTCGGCGCCGAAGTTATCCGTGCCTCGCCCCGTCAGGCCGATTTCATGGTGATTGCAGGGACCCCCTTCATCAAGATGGCGCCAGTCATCCAGCGCCTGTATGAACAGCTGCTCGAACCCAAGTGGGTGATCTCCATGGGGGCCTGTGCCAACTCCGGCGGCATGTATGACATCTATTCCGTGGTGCAGGGGGTGGACAAGTTCCTGCCGGTCGACGTCTACATTCCGGGTTGCCCGCCCCGTCCCGAAGCCTTTTTGCAAGCCCTGATGCTGCTGCAGGATTCCATCGGCAAAGAGCGCCGCCCCCTCTCCTGGGTGGTGGGCGATCAGGGGATCTACCGTCCCCAGATGCAGGCCGAAAAAGAGCGCAAGCGCGGCGAACGGATCAATGTGACCAACCTGCGCACGCCGGATGAGATCTGACCATGAAACTGACTCGTGATTTTCCCAGCAATTACGCCATGGCCCAGTGGCAGCCCAGCGACCACAAGGATGCCAAAGTCATTGGCGAACTGTTTGCCCACTTCGGGGCCGAGCACTTCACCGTGCAGACCACGCGCACCGGCGTGCCGGTGGTCTGGCTTCCCCGCGAACTGCTTCAGGATGTGATGGGCTTTTTGCGCAAGGTGCCCTCCCCGTTTGTGATGCTGTTTGATCTCAGCGCCACCGACGAGCGGCTGCGCAGCCATCGCGACGGTCTGCCCCAGAGCGATTTCACCGTCTTCTATCACCTCATCTCCATCGACCGTAACGCCGATGTGATGTTGAAAGTGGCGCTGGCCGAGAGTGACCTGCATCTGCCCACCATCACCAACCACTTCCCCAATGCCAACTGGTACGAGCGGGAAGTGTGGGATCTGATGGGCATCACCTTCGATGGCCACCCCCATCTGACCCGCATCATGATGCCCAAGAGCTGGCAGGGTCACCCGCTGCGCAAGGATTACCCGGCGCGCGCTACCGAATTCGATCCCTTCATGCTCGATGCCGCCAAACAGGACATGGAGCAGGAGAACCTGCTGTTCAAACCGGAAGAGTGGGGGCTGGCCCGCGGTAACGAGAATGAGGACTACATGTTCTTGAACCTCGGCCCCAACCACCCCTCTGCCCACGGTGCCTTCCGGTTGGTGTTGCAGCTCGATGGCGAGGAGATCCGCAACTGCGTGCCCGATATCGGCTATCACCATCGCGGTGCCGAGAAGATGGGTGAGCGCCAGTCCTGGCACAGCTACATCCCCTATACCGACCGGGTCGAGTATCTGGGCGGGGTGATGAACAACCTCCCCTACGTGCTGGCGGTCGAGAAGCTGGCCGGCATCAAGGTGCCGCAGCGGGTCGACATGATCCGGGTGATGATGTCGGAGCTGTTCCGCATCCAGAGCCACCTCTTGTTCCTCGGAACCTATATTCAGGACGTGGGGGCCATGACCCCGGTCTTCTTCACCTTCACCGATCGGCAGAAGATCTACACCATCATCGAAGCGATCACCGGTGCCCGCATGCACCCGGCTTGGTTCCGCATCGGCGGTGTGGCCCACGACCTGCCGAAGGGATGGCAACGGCTGGTGCAGGACAACCTGCTGAGCTGGCTGCCCAAGCGGCTGATGGATTACGAAAAAGCGGCGATGCGCAACAGCATTCTGCGCGGTCGAACCATAGGCGTCTCTGCCTACACCACCGAGCAGGCGTTGTCCTGGGGCACCACGGGGGCTGGCTTGCGCGCCACCGGCCTCAACTTCGACATACGCAAGTGGCGCCCCTACTCCGGTTACGATCAGTTCGACTTTGAAGTGCCGGTCGGCAGCAATGGCGATGCCTACGACAGAGCCACCGTGCGGATCGAGGAGATCCGCCAGAGCATGTCGATCATCGAGCAGTGCATGAAGAACATGCCGGAGGGCCCCTTCAAGGCGGATCACCCCCTCACCACCCCGCCGCCCAAAGAGCGCACCCTGCAGCACATCGAGACCCTGATCAACCACTTCTTGCAAGTGTCTTGGGGCCCGGTGATGCCCGCTGCCGAGTCGTTCCAGATGATTGAGGCGACCAAGGGGGTCAACAGTTACTACCTGACCAGCGATGGCTCCACCATGAGCTACCGGACCCGGATCCGCACCCCGAGCTTTGCTCACCTGCAGCAGATCCCCTCGGTGATCAAGGGCAGCATGGTGTCGGACCTCATCGTCTATCTGGGCAGTATCGATTTTGTTATGTCGGATGTGGACCGTTAAGTGATCCGCTCTCCCGGCCATGGCCGGGAATCGGGATCGCCGGACGAGCAGTAAAAGGACAAGCCACCAAAGGTCAAGTCATGAGCCAGCAATGTCAGTGTCACAATAATCAGACCCCACAGGGGCAAGGGGCATGCAGCAGCAAACGGGACGACTTCGTTCTGAGCCAGGCTGAACGCGATGCCATCGAACACGAGAAACACCACTACGAAGATCCCCGCGCCGCCAGCATCGAAGCGCTCAAAATCGTGCAGCAGGCCAGAGGCTGGGTACCCGACGGCGCCATTCACGCCATCGCGGCCGAGCTCGGCATTGCCGCCAGCGACGTGGAGGGGGTTGCCACCTTCTATAGCCAGATCTTCCGCCAGCCGGTAGGGCGTCACATCATCCGCGTCTGCGACAGCATGGTCTGCTACATCAATGGCCATGAAGATCTGCTGGCCGGTCTCAAGGAGGTGATGAACCTCGGCCCCGGTCAAACCACCCCGGATGGCCGCTTCACCCTGCTGCCGGTCTGCTGCCTTGGCAACTGCGACAAGGGGCCAGCGATCATGATCGATGACGACACCTATGGCGGCCTCGATCCGGTGATCTTGCTGAAAACCCTGGAGGCTTACCCATGAGCCTGCCGCAGAACAAAATCCTCGCCTCTCTTGGCACCGCCAACCGCACGGCCCGCACCGCCGAGACCCACCCGCTCACCTGGCGGCTGCGGGATGATGGCCAGCCGGTATGGCTGGAGGAGTATCAGGCCAAACAGGGCTATGAAGCCGCCCGCAAGGCGCTCGGCCAGATGAGCCCGGACGAGATTGTCAGTACCGTCAAGGATGCCGGTCTCAAGGGGCGCGGCGGTGCGGGCTTCCCCACTGGCGTGAAGTGGGGGCTGATGCCCAAAGACGAGAGCATGAACATCCGTTACCTGCTCTGCAACGCCGACGAGATGGAACCCAACACCTGGAAAGATCGCCTGCTGATGGAGCAACTGCCCCATCTGCTGATCGAGGGGATGATCATCAGTGCCCGGGCGCTCAAGGCCTATCGCGGCTATATCTTCCTGCGCGGCGAATACGTTGATGCCGCCATCCACCTGCGCCGTGCGGTGGAAGAGGCCAAGGCCGCCGGTCTACTGGGCAAGAACATTCTGGGATCCGGTTTTGACTTCGAGCTGTTCGTCCACACCGGCGCCGGTCGCTACATCTGTGGCGAAGAGACGGCCCTTATCAACTCGCTGGAAGGGCGCCGTGCCAACCCGCGCGCCAAACCCCCCTTCCCCGCCGTCTCCGGCGTCTGGGGCAAACCCACCTGCGTCAACAACGTCGAAACCCTCTGCAACGTCCCCGCCATTATCGGCAACGGAGTCGCCTGGTATCACGGGCTGGCGCTGCCGGGCTCGGAAGATCACGGCACCAAGCTGATGGGCTTCTCCGGCAAGGTGAACAACCCCGGGGTTTGGGAGCTGCCCTTTGGCATCACCGCCCGCGAGTTGTTTGAAAATTACGCCGGCGGCATGAAGAGCGGCTATCGCCTGAAAGCCTGGCAACCGGGCGGCGCGGGAACCGGTTTCCTGCTGCCGGAGCACCTCGATGCCCAGATGTATACCGCCGGTATCGGCAAGGTCGGCACCCGGATGGGGACCGGCCTCGCCATGGCGGTGGATGACTCCATCAGCATGGTCTCCCTGCTGCGCAACATGGAGGAGTTCTTCGCCCGCGAGTCGTGTGGCTGGTGCACGCCCTGTCGCGATGGCCTGCCCTGGAGCGTCAAGCTGCTGCGGGCACTGGAGCGTGGCGAAGGGCAATCCGGCGATCTGGCGACTCTGGAACAACTCTGCGGTTTCCTTGGCCCGGGCAAGACCTTCTGCGCCCACGCACCGGGCGCCGTCGAGCCGCTGGCCAGCGCCATCAAATATTTCCGCTCCGAATTCGAGGCCGGGATCAAAGGCAGCGGTGATAACCGCAAGCCGGTCAAAGGGATCCAGCCCAATCTGCTGGGCGAGCGCTGGTAACGACACCACAGATTTCACAAAACAGGTTTCAGGGAAGTTGTATGGCAACCATTTATGTAGACGGCAAAGAGTACGAGGTAGACGGGGCAGATAACCTGCTGCAAGCCTGTCTGTCGCTGGGTCTGGACGTCCCCTATTTCTGCTGGCATCCAGCGCTGGGTAGCGTTGGCGCCTGCCGCCAGTGTGCGGTGAAACAGTATCAGAATGCCGATGACAAGCGCGGCCGTCTGGTCATGTCCTGCATGACCCCGGCCACCGATGGCAGCTACATCGCCATCGAGGATGAAGAGGCTAAAGAATTTCGCAAGAGCGTGGTGGAGTGGCTGATGACCAACCACCCCCACGACTGCCCGGTGTGTGAAGAGGGCGGCGCCTGCCACCTGCAGGACATGACGGTGATGACAGGCCACAACAGCCGTCGCTACCGTTTCACCAAACGCACCCACCAGAATCAGGAGCTGGGCCCCTTCATCGGTCACGAGATGAACCGCTGCATCGCCTGCTACCGCTGCGTCCGTTACTACAAGGATTATGCCGGTGGCGAGGATCTAGGGGTCTACGGAGCCCACGACAACGTCTATTTCGGGCGGGTCGAGGATGGCACCCTGGAGAGCGAATTTTCCGGCAACCTGGTGGAGGTCTGCCCCACCGGCGTCTTCACCGACAAGACCCACTCCGAGCGTTACAACCGCAAGTGGGACATGCAGTTTGCCCCCAGCATCTGCCAGCAATGTTCCGTGGGCTGCAACATCAGCCCGGGTGAGCGTTATGGCGAGCTGCGCCGCATCGAAAACCGCTTCCACGGCAGCGTCAACCACTACTTCCTCTGTGACCGTGGCCGCTTTGGCTATGGCTACGTCAATCTGGCGGACCGCCCGCGCCAACCGCTGCTCAAAGATGGCAACGACCAGCTGACCATCACGGTCGATGGCGCCCTTAACCGCGCCGCCGATGCCCTGCGCACGGCCCGCGACCTCATCGGCATCGGCTCGCCCCGCGCCTCGCTGGAGAGCAACTTTGCCCTGCGCGAGCTGGTGGGTGAAGCCAACTTCTACGCAGGCGTCGAGCAGGCCGAGTGGGCCTGTCAGCTGAAGATGCTGCAGATCCTGCAACAGGGCGGCGTGCCGACTCCAAGCCTGCGGGACATGGAAGAGGCTGACGCCATTCTGGTGCTCGGCGAAGATGTCACCATGAGCGCTGCCCGTATCGCGTTGGCGCTGCGCCAAGCCGTCAAGGGCAAGGCTCGCGAGCTGGCCCGCAAGATGAAGGTGGATCTGTGGCAAGTCGCCGCCGTTCAGACCCTGGGTCAGAACGAGCGCTACCCGCTGCTTATCACCAGCCTCGACACCACCCGTCTGGACGATGTGGCAGCCGACACGCTGCACGCCCCCTATGCCGATCAGGCGCGCCTTGGCTTTGCCATCGCCAACCTGCTCGACCCGGCCGCACCGGCCGTGAGCGACCTCTGCCCCGAACAGCGGGCACAAGCGGCTCGCTGGGCCGAGCTGCTCGGCAACGCCAGGAAGCCGCTCATCATTGCAGGCTCCAGTGCCCGCGATGTGGCGCTGCTTGAGGCGGCCAGCAACATTGCCCGCGCCCTGAAAGGCCGAGGTCTAGAAGCCAGCATCGCGCTGGTTGGCCAGGAGGCCAACTCGCTGGGGCTGGCCATGCTGGGTGCTCAAACCTTGACAGACAAGCCACTCGAAGCCGCCCTTGCGCGTATCGAGGCCGAAGAGGGGTTGGCGCTGGTCACCCTGGAGAACGATCTCTACCGCCGCGCGCCGCGTAACCGGGTGGATGCTGCGCTGGCACGGCTGCAGCACCTGCTGGTCATCGACCATCAGGCGACCCCGACCGCCAACAAGGCAGATCTGGTACTGCCAGCGGCCAGTTTTGCCGAAGCCGATGGCACGCTGGTGAACATGGAAGGGCGCGCCCAGCGCTTCTTCCAGGTCTATGCGCCCGCCTTCTACAACGCCGATATTCAGGTGCGTGAAGGGTGGCGCTGGCTGGCAGCGCTGCAAGGGGCGATAGAACGCAAGCCGCTGCGCTGGCAGAACTTCGACCAGGTCAATCATGACTGCGCCACCAGCAATCCGCTGCTCGCTACCATGCTGGAAGCAGCGCCCAACGCAGGCTTGCGGATCCGTGGCATGCGACTGGCCCGTGAGCCGCATCGTTACAGCGGTCGCACCTCCATGCTGGCGGATCAGAACGTCAGCGAGCCGCGGGTAGCGCAAGATCCCGACTCCCCCTTCAACTTCTCCATGGAAGGGTATGCCGGAGCCCGTCAGCCGCTGCCGCAAGTACCGTTCGCCTGGGCGCCGGGCTGGAACTCTCCCTCCGCCTGGAACAAGTTCCAGGATGAAGTCGGTGGTCATCTGCGTGCCGGCGATCCGGGTCGCCGCTTGCTGGAAGCAACAGACCCGCAGGCAGAAGGCAAGGAGTCGCTCGGCTGGTTCGCCACCATCCCCACCCCCTTCAAGGCATCAGAGGCGCTGCAGGTGGTCAATTATGCCCAGCTGTTTGGCGGCGAGGAGCTCTCCGCTCGCAGTCCGGTCATTCAGGCCCGAATGAACGAACCCGAGCTGGTGCTCAATCCCCTTGATGCACAGCGTCTAGCCCTCCACGGGGGCAGTCAGGTCTCCTTCTCCTGGGGCGGTAGCCACTGGCAACTGCGTCTGCGGCTTAGCGAGCAGCTGAGCGCCGGTCTGGTGGGGCTCCCCCTTGGGGTGAACGGCCTGCCGACAGCCCTGCAACAAGCCTCAATCACTAACCTGCAGGAGGTGATCGCATGAGCGAGTCGCTGATCGATCTGTTGCTGGAGGTGGGCAAGGCACTGGTCGTGCTGGTGGGGATCGTGGGGGCTGGCGCCTTCATGAGCTTCATCGAGCGCCGTCTGCTGGCCCTGTGGCAGGATCGCTACGGCCCCAACCGGGTGGGGCCGTTTGGTCTGCTCCAGCTGGCCGCCGACATGATCAAGATGTTCTTCAAGGAGGACTGGATCCCGCCATTCGCTGATCGGCGGATCTTTATCCTGGCCCCCATCATCGCCTTCACCGCCTTTATTCTGGCGTTTGCGGTGGTGCCCATCACCCCCACCTGGGGCGTGGCGGATCTCAATGTGGGGCTGCTCTACATCCTGGCCATCGCAGGGCTGGCGGTCTATGCGGTGCTGTTCGCCGGCTGGTCGAGCAACAACAAATACTCATTGCTCGGCAGCTTGCGCGCCTCGGCCCAGACCCTCTCCTACGAGGTATTTCTCGGGCTCTCCCTGATGGGGATCGTGATCCAGACCGGCAGTTTCAACCTGCGGGATATCGTCGAGGCACAGGCAGATTTGTGGAACGTGGTGCCCCAGATCCTGGGCTTTGTCACCTTCCTGTTTGCCGGTGTCGCCGTCACCCACCGTCACCCGTTCGATCAGCCGGAAGCCGAGCAGGAGCTCGCCGACGGCTATCACATCGAGTATGCGGGGATGAAGTGGGGTCTCTTCTTCGTGGGCGAATATATCGGCATCGTGCTGATCTCCTCGCTCATCGTGACCCTCTTCTTCGGTGGCTGGCACGGCCCCTGGCTGCCCCCCTTCATCTGGTTTGCCCTGAAGACCGCCTGTTTCATGGTGTTCTTCATCCTGCTGCGGGCCTCCCTGCCTCGCCCGCGCTTTGACCAAGTGATGTCGTTTGGCTGGAAAGTCTGCTTGCCGCTGACTCTGATCAATATGCTGGTCACCGCGGCAGTTGTACTGATAAGTACGCAGTGAGGCACTCAATATGAAAATTGTTAGCATTATTCAGGGTGTCGGCACCCAGTTACGCAGCCTGGCCATGGTCTTCTCCCATGCCTGGCGGCCCCGTGAAACCCTCAACTATCCGGAGCAGGCAGTCTATGCCGCCCCCCGCTACCGCGGTCGCATCGTGCTGACCCGTGACCCCGACGGGGACGAGCGTTGCGTAGCCTGCAACCTCTGCGCAGTTGCCTGCCCGGTCGGCTGCATCTCGCTGCAAAAATCCGAGCGGGATGATGGCCGCTGGTATCCGGAGTTCTTTCGCATCAACTTCTCTCGCTGCATCTTCTGCGGCCTGTGTGAAGAGGCTTGCCCCACCACCGCCATCCAGCTGACACCGGATTTCGAGATGGGTGAGTATCGCCGCCAGGATCTGGTGTACGAGAAGGAAGATCTGCTGATCAGCGGGCCCGGCAAATACCCGGACTACAACTTCTATCGCATGAGCGGGATGGCCATCGACGGCAAGCCGAAAGGGGATGCCGAAAACGAAGCCAAGCCCATCGATGTCAAGAGCCTGCTGCCCTGAGGAGTCAATCATGGAACTGGCATTTTATGCCTCGGCCCTGGTGGCCATTTACAGCACGCTGCGGGTGATCAGCACCAGCAATCCCATGCATGCGCTGCTCAATCTCATCATCTCCCTCATCGCCGTGGCCATGATCTTCTTCTGCCTGGGTGCCGCCTTTGCGGGCGCCCTGCAGGTGATCGTCTACGCCGGCGCCATCATGGTGCTGTTCGTGTTCGTGGTGATGATGCTGAACCTGGGAAGTGCCCAGGCGCAGGAGAAAAAGTGGCTCACCCCCATGACCTGGGGGGGCCCAGCCCTGCTCTCGCTGATCCTGCTGGGCTTTCTGGCCCACGGCATTCTCGGGGTGACCGGGGGCCTGATCGGAGTGACCGAGGTGACAGCCAAGCAGGTGGGTGTCGAGCTCTTTGGCCCCTATGTGCTGGCGGTGGAGCTTGCCTCCATCCTGCTGCTGGCGGGTCTGGTAACCGCCTATCACCTGGGTCGGGAAGAGAAGAGCGGTGAAGTGCTCTCCGCCCCGCGCTCTGCTTCCCGCTCTGCACAAGAAGGAGGTCAGCAATGAATGGAATCCCTATGGAGCACGGCCTCCTGCTGGCCGCGGTGCTCTTCTGCATCGGCTTGTGCGGTCTGCTGATCCGCCGCAACCTGCTCTATATCCTGATGAGTATCGAAATCATGATGAATGCCTCGGCACTGGCGTTTGTGGTGGCGGGTAGCCGCTGGGCCCAGGCCGATGGCCAGATCATGTATATCCTGGTGATTTCTCTGGCGGCAGCGGAGGCCAGTATCGGCCTTGCCCTGTTACTGCTGCTCTATCGTCGTTACCACACTCTAAACGTGGACACTGTGAGCGAGATGCGCGGATGAGCCTCTTATATCTGACTTTTCTATTTCCGCTGCTGGGATGGCTGGTGCTGGCCTTCTCCCTCGGCCGGTTTGGCGAGCGTACCTCTGCAATGATCGGGGTGGGCTCCATTGGCCTGTCGGCCCTCACTACCCTGTGGGTGGGCATCGACTTTCTGGGCAACCCGCCCGAGGGGGGCGTCTATATCCAGCGCCTGTGGCAATGGATGGCGGTGGGCAACTTTACCCCGAGCTTCTCGCTGGCACTGGATGGCCTGTCGCTGACCATGCTGGGGGTGGTGACCGGGGTCGGTTTCTTTATCCACCTGTTCGCCTCCTGGTATATGCGTGGAGAAGAGGGTTACTCCCGCTTCTTTACCTACACCAACCTCTTTATCGCCAGCATGCTGTTTCTGGTACTGGCCGATGACCTGCTGTTTGTCTACCTCGGCTGGGAAGGAGTGGGGCTGTGCAGCTATCTGCTGATCGGCTTCTACTACAAGGATCGCAGCAACGGCGCAGCGGCCCTCAAGGCATTTGTCGTGACCCGGGTGGGTGATGTCTTCCTCGCCATCGGCCTGTTTATCCTCTATCGGGAGCTGGGCACCCTCAATATCCACGAGCTGCTGGTGCGCGCACCGACCCTGTTTGCCGAGGGCTCCCCTGCCCTGTCGCTGGCCTGCCTGATGCTCTTGGGCGGCGCGGTCGGCAAATCGGCACAGCTGCCGCTGCAAACCTGGCTGGCGGATGCGATGGCAGGCCCGACCCCTGTCTCAGCGCTGATCCACGCTGCCACCATGGTGACCGCCGGTGTCTACCTGATTGCTCGTACCCACGGCCTGTTCCTGCTGGCGCCAGAGATCCTCCATCTGGTCGGGCTGGTTGGCGCCATCACGCTAGTGCTGGCAGGCTTTGCGGCGCTGGTTCAGACCGATATCAAGCGGATCCTTGCCTACTCCACCATGAGCCAGATTGGCTACATGTTTCTGGCTCTCGGTGTCGGCGCATGGGAAGGGGCCATCTTCCACCTGATGACCCACGCCTTCTTCAAGGCGCTGCTGTTCCTCTCCGCCGGTGCCGTGATCAACGCCTGCCACCATGAGCAGAACATCTTCAAGATGGGTGGCCTGCGCAAGAGTTTGCCGCTGGTCTATGCCTGCTTCCTGGTGGGGGGCTCGGCGCTGGCGGCGTTGCCGCTGGTCACTTCCGGTTTCTACAGTAAGGATGCCATCCTGTGGCAAGTAGAAGCCTCTGGCCAAAGCGCGCTGCTGTGGGCAGGTCTGGTAGGGGCATTCCTCACCTCGCTCTACACCTTCCGGCTGATCTTTATCGCCTTCCATGGCAAAGAGCAGACCAAAGCCCATGCGGGCCACGGTCTGGCTCACCATCTGCCGCTGCTGGTGCTGCTGGTGCTCTCCACCGGCATCGGCGCGCTGATCACCCCGCCACTGGCAGGTGTACTACCCGCAGGCCCGGGGGACCATATCGAAGAGGGTCGCCATGCGCTGGAGGTAGCCTCTGGCATCATCGCCATCGCTGGCATTGTGCTGGCTGCATTTCTGTTCCTTGGTGAGCGCCGTCTGGCCACCTCCATTGCCAACAGCGCGCCGGGTCGCCTGCTCAGCACCCTCTGGTTCAATGCCTGGGGCTTTGACTGGCTCTATGACCAGCTGTGGGTCAAGCCCTATCTGCTGGCGACCCGACTGCTTGCCCGAGACCCGCTGGACTGGATGATGGGCCTGCCCGCCTGGCTTGCTCTGCGTGGCAACCAGCTGCTGGCCTGGACCGTGACCGGCAAGTTGCGCTGGTATGCCGCCTCCATGGGGATCGGTGCCGTGCTGGTGCTGGCGCTGTTGCTGCTGGGGTAACGCGATGAACAACCGGACAATCATACAGCCAGGCTGTTTGCTCTCCCTGATGGAACAGGGAGCGCAATCTCATATGAACTTGAACGAGAGCTGATACCGTGACCTTACTCTGGATCTTGCTAATTCCTTTTATCGGCGGCTTGCTCTGCTGGCAGATGGAGCGTCTCGGCGGGCAGTTTGTCCGCTGGGTAGCCCTCATCTCCATGAGCGCCAGCCTGCTGCTCTCCTGTGCCATCTGGCTAAGTGGAGACTTCTCCCTTGCCACCACTGGCCTCGACAGCGCGGGCGTCTCCGGTGCTGCCTCCGCCTGGGCCGCTGAGTGGCGCCTGCCGTGGATCCCCCGCTTCGGCATCTCTTTGCATCTGGCGGTGGATGGCCTGTCGCTCTTGATGGTTATCCTCACCTGCTTTATCGGGGTACTGGCCATTCTCTGTTCGTGGAAAGAGATCGTGCAGCGCATCGGCTTCTTCCACCTCAACCTGCTCTGGATCCTGGGCGGCGTGCTCGGGGTCTTTATGGCGCTGGACCTGTTCCTCTTCTTCTTCTTCTGGGAGATGATGCTGGTCCCCATGTACTTCCTGATTGCGCTCTGGGGCCACTCGGTCACTGACGGCAAATCACGGATCAACGCCGCAACCAAGTTCTTCATCTACACCCAGGTGAGCGGCCTTATCATGCTGGTGGCCATCATCGGGCTGGTGCTGACCCACCAGCATGCCACCGGAGTCTTCACCTTCAACTATCTGGAGCTGCTCAATACCCCGATGAGCAAGGGCGTTCAATGGCTGCTGATGCTGGGCTTCTTTATCGCCTTCGCGGTCAAGATGCCGCTGGTGCCGCTGCACGGCTGGCTGCCGGATGCCCACAGTCAGGCGCCGACCGCAGGCTCCGTGGATCTGGCCGGTATTTTGCTGAAAACCGCCGCCTATGGCCTGCTGCGCTTTGCCCTGCCACTCTTCCCCGAAGCCTCCGCCGAATTTGCTCCCTACGCAATGGTGCTTGGCCTGATCGGGATCGTGTATGGCGCCATCGTGGCCTTTGCCCAGACCGACATCAAACGGCTGGTAGCCTACACCAGCATCTCCCACATGGGTTTTGTGATGATCGCCATCTACTCGGGTAGCGAGCTGGCCCTGCAGGGCGCCGTGGTGCAGATGATCGCCCACGGTCTCTCGGCTGCCGGCCTCTTTATCCTCTGCGGTCAGCTCTACGAGCGGTTACACACCCGGGATTTGCGCCAGATGGGCGGCCTGTGGGGACGCCTGCGCTATCTGCCCGGCGTGATGCTCTTCTTCTCGGTGGCGTCGCTTGGCATGCCGGGCACCGGCAACTTTGTCGGCGAGTTCCTGATCCTGGTCGGCAGCTTCCAGGTTGCCCCTGTCATCACGGCAGTCGCCACCTTCGGTCTGGTACTGGCCTCGGTCTACTCCCTCATCATGTTGCAGCGCGCCTGCTTTGGCCCCGCCAAGGATGAGAGCATGCTCAAGGGGCTGGATCGCCGCGAGCTGACCATGATGATGGTGATCGCGGGCCTGCTGGTTCTGCTTGGCCTCTATCCCCAACCCGTGATTGACACCGCCAGCAGCAGCCTTATCAACGTGCTGCACTGGTATCTGCTGCCGACTGCTGGAGACCTGCAATGACTTTCTCCGCTTCCCAACTGCTGGCACTGCTTCCCCTGCTGTTGACCACCGGGGCCATGGCGGCCCTGATGCTGGCCATCGCCTGGCGCCGCTGTGTCACTACCGCCTTTACCGTGACCATTGTTGGCCTCAACCTTGCTCTGTTATCGCTGCCCATCGTGATGGCGCAAGGGGATCAGGGGGTCACCCCGCTGCTGCAAGTGGACAGTTACGCCGTCTTCTACATGGGTCTCGTACTGATCGGCGCCCTGGCCACCTGCACCTTCGGTCAATCGTGGCTGAAAGCCTACCCGGACAACCGGGAGGAGTTCTTCCTGCTGCTGCTGATCGCCACCGCTGGTGGTCTGGTGCTGGCCAGCTCTCGTCACCTCGCCTCTCTCTTTATCGGGATCGAGATGCTGACCCTGCCAATGTTCGGTCTGGTGGGTTACGCCTACCGCGAGCGCCACTCGCTGGAAGCCGCGGTGAAATACATGGTGCTCTCTGCCGCCGCCACCGCCTTCCTGTTGTTTGGCATGGCGCTGCTCTATGCGCAGGCAGGCAGCCTGAGCTTTGCAGCCCTGGGGCAGACCCTGGCCGAGAGCCCGGCTCACCATCCGCTGCTGATGGGCGGTTTGGGGTTAATGCTGGTCGGCTTTGCCTTTAAACTCTCCCTGGCCCCCTTCCACCTCTGGACCCCGGATGTCTACGAAGGTGCCCCGGCACCGGTCGCCACCTTCCTCGCCACCGTCAGCAAGGTGGCGGTCTTTGCCGTGCTGCTGCGTTTCTATCTGGCGGTACCGGCGGCGAGCGATCCCATGATCCACTGGCTGCTGGCAGCCATGGCGGTCATCTCCATCCTGGTCGGCAACCTGCTGGCCCTGGTGCAGACCAACATCAAGCGGATGCTGGGTTACTCCTCCATCTCCCACTTCGGTTACCTGCTGGCGGTGATCGTGGCGAGCCGATTCGGCCAGATGCCGGTGGAAGCAGCCGGGGTCTACCTGCTGATGTATCTGTTCACCAGCCTGGGTGCCTTTGGGGTGGTGAGCATGATGTCGAGCCCCTATCGCGGCAAGGATGCCGACTCCCTGCACAGCTATCGTGGTCTGTTCTGGAAGCGCCCCTATCTGACTGCCGTACTGACGGTGATGATGTTGTCACTCGCGGGCATCCCGATGACCCTCGGCTTTATCGGCAAGTTCTACCTCATCGGCGTCACCGTCGAGGCGCAGCTCTGGTGGCTCTCCGGTGCCATCGTGCTCGGCAGCGCACTGGGTCTCTACTACTACCTCAAGGTGATGGTGACCCTCTATCTGCGCGAACCGGGCATGCAGCAGCGCGATGCCAGCGCCGACTGGGCGCTCTCCTCCGGTGGTGTGGTGGTACTGCTCTCTGCCGCTCTGGTGGTGTTGCTGGGGCTCTATCCCCAGCCGGTCATCAGCCTGGTACAAGGGTTTCAGCACGTGGTGTTGCAGTAACCTTTACCGTCGCTCCCCCTCATTACCCGCAAAACCGGCAGCCTTGGCTGCCGGTTTTCTATTTCCGGCCCGACAGCATCGCGCACTCCACAGGCCAGCAAATGACAGATCAGTCAGCGAGGGTGATGCCCATCATGGTTTTTGCCATACAACCAGAACCGGGCGAGATCCTCATACCCTCTTGAATTCCTTATTGATATATTGGTTATATTCTGGAATGGAGTTCAGATTGATGAAGCAACACTACGTTTGCCAATTTAACCCGACAGAACTGGCCGCCACGCTGGCACCCTTGCAAGGAGGCAAGCTGACCATACTGCTGGCCGAACAGGATTGCGCACAGGTTCCCCTGTTGCAGCAGTTGTGCCGCGACTTCAACATCGCCCTGGATGGCGCCATTTTCCCCCAGCTGATCGGTGCGCAAGGATTGTTGCCGCAAGGGGCCTGGCTACTGCCCAGAGCCAACCCCTATCACGCCACACTGCTGCCCCTGACACCGCAGGCCAGCGCAGCATCCCTTGCCCAACTGATTGCGGAACAGGTGGAGAGCATGCTGGCCACCTGGCCAACCCCTTCGCCGCCACCAACCCTTTTTCTGACCTTCGACAACCTCATTCCCAATATCGCCTCCATTCTGGATGCGCTTTATCTGCAACTGGCCAATCGCGTCAACTATGCCGGCGCCAACGCAGGCAGCGGCAGCTTCACCCCCCTTGCCTGCCTGTTCGACAATCAACGGCAACTTGCCTACGGGGTCACCTGCACGCTGCTGCCCAGCAACAGCTTTCCCTTTCTGGAACATGGTTATCAACTCTCGGCCCAACCAATGCTGGCCACCAGCAGTGAAGCGAACCAGATTGCCTACATCGACTGGCAACCGGCCTTTCAAAAATATCAGGGGCTGATCCGCCAGCAATTCCAGCACGCTATGGTGCGCGAGGAGCTCTACCGTTTCGTGGTGCACATGCCACTGGGCCTGCTGCGGGCCAACGGGGATGTGATTGTCAGGATCCCCGTCGAGGCAAACGATGACGGCGCCCTGCTCTGCGCCGGCGAGGTCGCGGAGCACAGCATCCTCACCCTACTGAAGGCGCCAGAGAGTGCCACCGAACATGCCTGCTCACTGGCCAGGCGCCTCAACCAGCAACAAACCCTCACCCAAGCACACTTGCTGGAGGTCTACTACTGCGCAGGACGCCAGCTGCACTTCGACCAGCAGACAGTGACCGAGCTGCACACCCTGCTGACCCACTCGGGGGCCGGCGATCTGGCAGGAGCCCTCTCCCTTGGCGAAATTGGCAGCGTGCGCCACGGGGATTACCCCCAATGTCATAACGGCGCCATTCTCTGTAACGGGGCATTGATATGAACAACGACCACGCCATGGCCATCGTCTGCGATCTGGCGCTCTGCATCGGGCGTGAAGTCACGCTGGATGCGCTGCTCACCAAGGTACTGCAACGTTTTATGCATCACTGCGCCACGCCGGTTGGCGCGGTATTGCAGCAACAACGGGAGGGATACAAGCTGCTCAAGGTGATCGGCGACGAGCAGTTGCGTCAGCACACCGGCACCACCCTGACCCTGCCTGGGTGGGTCAGCGAGGAGGAGCACTGCCTGCTGCAACAGACGCTCCCCCTGCCGGGCAGCCGCCCCTACCAGTTTGCCTATCGGCTCAAGGTTGAAGGGGGTTATCTCATCTTGCTGCTCGCCCCCCAGCCACATCAGCAGATCGTACCGGTCTGCCATCTGTTCAGCCCGGTGCTCGGCAACCTGGCCCGCGCCATTTCCCTCTGCAAGGACAGCGAGCTTCTCGCCCTGCGTCAGCAGGCCGAACTGAAGGATCTGAAACACTTCAACGAATCCCTGCTCAAGGCCATCCCGATCCCGGTGTTCTACAAAGATATCGAAGGGCGATTTCTGGGCTGCAACCAGGCCTTCAATCAGGTGATCGGCATCGGCAAGGAGGCGCTGCTGGGTCGACGGG
Source organism: Aeromonas sp. S12(2024) (assembly GCF_041402305.1). NCBI lineage: Bacteria > Pseudomonadati > Pseudomonadota > Gammaproteobacteria > Aeromonadales > Aeromonadaceae > Aeromonas > Aeromonas sp. S12(2024). The sequence continues at coordinate 30,770 of NZ_JBGLRB010000021.1, read as the reverse complement.
TCGAGGAGCTGCTGCCAGTCGGGCTTGCCGAGGCCTACAGCATGCGGGAAGCCGAGTTGCTGCGAAGTCGCCAGCCCCAGTGCATCGAACAGCAGTTGCATGATCGCAATGGCATGCGCTATCAGGTCATCTGTTTCAAGGATCTCTTCTATGACCATCAGGGGATGGTTGCCGGCATCATCGGCACCCTGGTCGACATCACCCGCCTCAAGGAGAGCGAGCGTCACCAGCGTGACCTGCTGTTCCAGACCATCAGTGCCCTCGCCAGCGCCATCAGCCACAAGGATCGCAACAGTGCGGGCCATGAGCTGAGGGTGCGCGATTTGGCACTGGCCATCGGGCAGGCCATGCAACTGCGGCAAGAGCGGCTGGATGCGCTGGGACTGGCGGCCATGGTGCACAATATTGGCCTGCTGCAGATCCCCACCGAGATCATCACCCGCCCACGTGAATTGCGGCCGGTAGAGTTCGAACTGATCAAGCAGCACCCCCAGGCCGGCCACGATATTCTCAAACAGATCGACTTCCCCTGGCCCATCGCCACCATAGTGCTGCAGCACCACGAAAACCTCGATGGCAGCGGCTATCCACAGGGGCTGGCGGGCAACGCCATTACCCTGGAGGCGCGCATTATCCGGGTGGCCGACTCGCTGATCGCCATGACCTCCCATCGCCCGTTCCGCCGGGCCATGCCCCTGAGTGACGCCTTTGCCGAACTGACCCGCTATGCCGGGATCCATTACGATGAAAAAGTGGTCAACAGCTGTATCGTGCTCTGGCAGACCGGCTACCACTTCGGTCCTCCCATCAGTCAACTTGCAGACAAGGCGGGATAAGATGTCCGAACTCCTCACCTCCTGTGCACTCCCCCACCCACTGACCGATGCACTCCCCTCCTCGGCGCTGTTGCTGACCCAGGTGATGGATCAGCTTCCCTATCGGGTGCTGCTCAAAGACACCCGATTCAGCTACATCGCGGGCAACCGCCTGCTGGCGGCGGATCTCGCCCTCTCACCAGAGGCACTGGTGGGCAAGAATGACTGCGACTTCTTTCCCCCCGAACTGGTACAACGCTATCGGGAGGATGACGCCAGAGTCATGCGCGAGGGAATACACCAGCACATCGAAGAGCCCTATCTGAAGGGGGGAGAAGCCCGCTGGCTCAGCACCACCAAGTTTCCCCTGCGTGATGAGGCGGGGAGTATCGTGGGGGTCGGCGTCTTCTTCGAAGACATTACCGAGCAGAAGTGGCAGCAGGAGAAACTGCAACAGTACAGCTGGACCCAGCAGGCGATCAGCCGCGCCCACCACGCCCTGCTCAAACCGGGCGATGAGCCGCAACTGCTGCAGGATATCTGCGATGCCATCGCCGTCGATGACCGTTTTCCGCTGGTGGCAGTGCTGCAAGGCCAGCCCGAACTCGCCCACCCGCCGAGGATCGTGGCGCAGGCAGGCAGTGCCGATGCCTCGGAACAAACGCTGTGGTTGAACGATGAGGCCCTCACCCAGGCCATCCTCCACCAGCGGCGCCTCAATCAGGTGATCTTCCACGAGCGGCCCCATACCGGCCGCCACCCGTTGCGCTCCCGCCTACTGATCCCCTTGCCACTGCAGGAGGATCAGGCCGGTGCGCTGATCATTCACAGCGACCAGCCACGGTTGTTCAGCCAGGAGGAGGAGCAGCTCTTCATCCAGCTGACCGACTACCTCACCTATGGCCTGCAGGCGCGCCATACCCAGCAGGCTTATCTGCGCTCGCAACAGGAGAAGATCTTCCATGCCCGCCAGCTGGAGCTGGCACTGGAAGATGCGCTGGGTGCCATCGCCGCCGTGCTGGAGCAGCGCGATCCCTATACCGCTGGCCATCAGAAACATGTGGCCAAGCTGGCCCAAGCCATCGGCCGGGAGCTCAGGCTGGAAGAGAAGCGGCTGCGGGGGATCTATCTGGGCGCCATGGTGCACGATATCGGCAAGATCCAGGTACCGGCCGAAATTCTCACCAAACCGGAACGCCTCACGCCACTGGAGTTTGAGCTGGTCAAGGAGCACCCCGCCATCGGCTACCTGGTGCTCAAGGATATCGACTTCCCCTGGCCCATCGCCCGGATGATCCACCAGCACCACGAGTATCTCGATGGCTCCGGCTATCCGCAGGGGCTCAAGGGAGATGAGATCCTGCTGGAGGCCCGCATCCTCACCGTCGCCGATATCGTCGAATCCATGTCCTCGGATCGCCCCTATCGCGCCGCCCTCGGCATTCCCCAGGCCCGTGAGCAGATCATCCAGATGCGCGGCCATCAGCTCGATGCGGATGTGGTGGATGCCTGTCTGCGGATCCTCGACCGGGGAGACTTTATCCCCCAACCGCTCGGCAAGCCGTAACGACACGGATAAAAAAACCGGCCAATTGGCCGGTTTCTGTTTTTATGCGCTGGCGCTGTCTCTATTAACCCAGACGAACCCGGGCGTTGCGGAACATCCGCATCCAGGCGCCGTCCTCGCCCCAGTTGTCGGGGTGCCAGGAGTTGGCCACGGTGCGGAACACCCGCTCCGGGTGCGGCATCATGATGGTGGCTCGGCCATCGGTGGTGGTCACGGCGGTGATACCATCCGGCGAGCCGTTCGGGTTGGCCGGGTAACGCGAGGTCACGCTGCCGCGGTTGTCGACAAAGCGCAGCCCTACCAGACCGCTCTGCTGTAGTGCGTTCAGGTGAGCGGCATCACGCACCTCGACACGCCCTTCCCCGTGGGAGACGGCAATGGGCATCACGGAGCCTGCCATGCCGGCGAAGAAGGCCGACGGGGACTCCTGCACCTGCACCAGGCTGAAGCGCGCCTCGAAGCGCTCGGAGCGGTTGCGTACAAAGCGCGGCCAGAGATCGGCACCCGGGATGAGTTCTCGCAGGTTGGACATCATCTGGCAACCGTTGCAGACACCCAGAGAGAGGGTATCGCCGCGCTCGAAGAAGCGCTGGAACTGCTCGCGGGCGTTGTCGTTGAACAGGATGGACTTGGCCCAGCCTTCCCCCGCCCCCAGCACGTCACCGTAGGAGAAACCGCCACAGGCCACCAGGGTCTGGAACTCCTCCAGCTTGATGCGACCGGAGAGAATGTCGCTCATGTGCACGTCCACTGCCGCGAAACCGGCACGATCGAACGCCGCCGCCATCTCCACATGGGAGTTGACCCCCTGCTCGCGCAGCACCGCCAGACGGGGGGAGACCCCGCGGGCAATGTAAGGGGCTGCCACATCCTCGGACGGGTTGTAAGTCAGCTTGGCATGCAGACCCGGATCGGTGGCGTCCTGACGGGCCGCGTGCTCACTGTCGGCGCACGCCGGGTTGTCGCGCAGGCGCTGCATCTGCCAGCTGGTCTCGCCCCAGATGGTGCGAAGAGCGGTACGGCTGGCACGATAGACCTCCTGACCGCCCCGCTGCAAGGTGATGAGATCCCCTTCGCGCACGGTACCGAGCACATGGGAGCAGGCTGCCAGACCGTGACCGGCCAGCAGGGTCATCACCGCCTCTTTATCTTCACGACGCACCTGAATGACGGCGCCCAGCTCTTCGTTGAATAGCGCCGACAGCAGCTCGCCGCCGATGCGATCGAGCTGGATGTCGAGGCCGCAGTGGCCGGCAAACGCCATTTCGGTCAGGGTGACGAACAGGCCACCGTCGGAGCGGTCGTGGTAGGCGATCAGTTTGCGATCAGCCACCAGCGCCTGAATGGCGTTGAAGAAGCCCTTGAGCTGGACCGGATTGTCGAGATCCGGCGCCTTGTCACCCAGCTGGCGATAGACCTGCGCCAGCGCCGAGGCGCCGAGGCGCTGCTTGCCATTGCCAAGGTCGATGAGGATAAGGTCGGTTTCACCGAGATCGGTACGCAGTTGTGGCGTGACTGTGTTGCGCACATCCTCGACCCGGGCAAAGGCGGAGATGAGCAGGGAGAGCGGCGAGGTGACGCTGTGCTCCTTGCCATCCTGCTGCCAGCGGGTCTTCATGGACATGGAGTCCTTGCCCACCGGAATGGTGATGCCCAAGGACGGGCAGAGCTCCTCGCCCACCGCTTTGACCGCCTCATAGAGACCGGCATCTTCCCCAGGGTGACCGGCAGCGGCCATCCAGTTGGCAGAGAGCTTGACCCGCTTCAGCGACCCGATATGAGCCGGTGCCAGGTTGGTGAGCGCTTCCGCTACCGCCATGCGAGCGGAGGCGGCGTGGGAGAGCAGCGCCACCGGGGTACGCTCGCCCATGGACATGGCTTCGCCGTGATAGCTGTCGTAGGTGGCAGCGGTGACGGCGCAATCGGCCACCGGGATCTGCCAGGGGCCAACCATCTGGTCGCGATTGACCAGACCGGTCACGCTGCGATCGCCGATGGTGATAAGGAAGGACTTCTCCGCCACGGTCGGCAGACGCAGAACCCGCTCGGCCGCATCACTCAAAGTGATGCCATCGAGCTGGAGCGCTTTGCCCTGTGCTGGGAGGCTCACCACGTCACGGTGCATCTTGGGCGCCTTGCCGAGCAGCACGTCCAGCGGCAGATCGATGGGCTGATTGTCAAAGTGGCTGTCAGAGAGGGTCAGATGCTTCTCTTCGGTCGCGGTGCCGATCACGGCATAAGGGGCGCGCTCGCGCTCGCACAGCGCCTTGAACAGCGGCAGCTTGTCCTGCGCTACCGCCAGCACGTAACGTTCCTGGGATTCGTTGCACCAGATCTCCAGCGGGCTCATGCCCGGCTCGTCGCTCTGAATGGCGCGCAAATCGAAACGACCACCGCGCTCACCGTCGTTGACCAGCTCCGGCATGGCGTTGGAGAGACCGCCCGCCCCCACATCGTGGATAAAGACGATAGGGTTGTCGTCACCCAGCTGCCAGCAGCGATCGATCACCTCCTGGCAACGGCGCTCCATCTCGGGGTTATCACGCTGCACCGAGGCAAAGTCGAGATCTTCGGCTGACTGGCCGGAGGCCATGGAGGATGCGGCACCACCACCCAGACCGATGTTCATGGCCGGGCCGCCCAGCACGATCAGCGCCGCACCGACCGGGATCTCCCCTTTCTGGACATGTTCGGTGCGGATGTTGCCGATGCCGCCAGCCAGCATGATGGGTTTGTGGTAGCCACGCACCTCGACGCCGTTGTGGCTCGGCACCTCCTCTTCGAAGGTACGGAAGTAGCCGAGAATGGCCGGACGGCCGAACTCGTTGTTAAACGCGGCGCCGCCGAGCGGCCCCTCCTGCATGATGTCGAAGGCACTGACGATACGGCTCGGCTTGCCGAAATCCTGCTCCCAGGGCTGCTCGAAGCCGGGAATGCGCAGGTTGGAGACGGAGAAACCGACCAGACCCGCCTTGGGCTTGGCACCGCGACCGGTGGCACCCTCGTCGCGGATCTCGCCGCCGGAGCCGGTGGCTGCGCCCGGGAACGGGGAGATGGCGGTCGGGTGGTTGTGGGTCTCCACCTTCATCAGGATGTCGACCTGTTCCTGGTGATACTGGTATTCGCCGTTGGCCGGGCTCGGGAAGAAGCGGCCACCCTGGCTCCCTTCCATCACGGCGGCGTTGTCTTTATAGGCAGAGAGGACATGATCCGGCGTCTGCTCGAAGGTGTTCTTGATCATCTTGAACAGCGACTTGGGCTGCTGTTCGCCATCGATGGTCCAGTCGGCATTGAAGATCTTGTGACGGCAGTGCTCGGAGTTCGCCTGGGCGAACATGTAGAGCTCGATGTCGTTGGGGTTGCGACCCAACTTGGTGAAGTTCTCCACCAGATAGTCGATTTCGTCGTCGGCCAGCGCCAGACCGAGCGCCACGTTGGCTTCGGCCAGGGCTGCGCGACCACCGCCCAGCACATCCACCTGGGTGAAGGGGCGCGGCTCGTGGTGAGCAAACAGGGCGGCAGCTTCGCTCATCTCGGCAAACACCACTTCCATCATCCGATCATGGAGCACGGCGGCAATGGCGCTGCGCTGGGCGGCACTCAGCTCACCCTGCCCCTTGATGGTCAGGTAATAGGCAATACCACGCTCCAGCCGCTTGACCTGTTTCAGGCCGCAGTTGTGGGCGATGTCGGTTGCTTTGGAAGACCAGGGGGAGATAGTGCCGGGGCGGGGGGTAACAAGAAACAGCTGACCGCTGGGGGTGTGTTCGGGGATGGTCGGGCCGTAGCGCAAGAGCTGGCCCAAGGTCGCTCGCTCGGGGGGAGAGAGGGGGCTTGTCAGCTCGGCAAAGTGCACATACTCGGCATAGACATCCTCTATCTCTACTCCGCTCTCTACTCCACTCTCGTTTCTCATCTGTGCGAAGCGTTGCAGCAGTTTTTGGACACGAAAATCAGACAGTGCTGGGGCACCACGCAAGATATCCATATGACCTTTCTCACCAAGTTTTAAAGTGGGGGGGAATTGAGACGCGCGTATTATAGGGATCTGGCTCACAGCGGACAAACGTTTTTCTCACTTCGTGCAGTGTGACTCTGCGCACACTCTCTGGTATAAAGGTGCCTCTTTTTTGACAAATGCCGATTTTTTCAACAAAGGTACTCACCTACTTGCGCTGCATTTTTCGACTGTTTATCGGGCTGTTGTTGACGCTGACGCTGGTTGGCTGCGACTTCTATAGCCCCTCCAGCCAGCTGGAGCAGATCCGCCAGCGAGGCGAGATCCGGGTTGGCACCATCTATGGTCCCACCTCCTATTACCAGCGTGACGACCTCGCCCAGGGGTTCGATTACGAGCTGGCGCAAAATTATGCCGACTGGTTGGGGGTGAAACTCACCATCATCCCGGTCGACACCACTGACCAACTGGTCACCCTGCTGAAAAAGGGCAAACTCGATCTGGCGGCTGCCGCCATCATGGTCACCCCAGAGCGACGCGAGCTGTTTCGCTTCGGCCCGGGCTTCTATCAGGTCTCTCCCAAACTGGTCTACCGCAACGGTAAACCCAAGCCTGCCTCATTGAACGATATCAAAGGCAAGCTGGTGGTGGCCGCCGGCTCCACCGGTGAAGATCTGCTCAAAGAGATGAGCAAGGACAATCCGAAACTAGCCTGGAGCACCAGCGACAACGCCGATGTGGAGGAGCTGCTCAAGCAGGTGGTGGATGGCAAGATTGACTACACGGTGGTGCAGGATACCGTGCTGGCCCGTACCCAGCGCTACTACCCGGAGCTCACCGAGGGGCTGACCCTGGCCCAGAAGCAGACCGTTGCCTGGGCCATGAGCAAGCTGCCCGATGACAGCCTCTATGCCAGCGTGATCGACTTCTTCGGTCAGCGCTTTATGGATGGTGCCATTGCCAAGCTGGACGAGAAGTACTTCGGCCACGTGCAGAACTTCGACTTTGTCGATACCCGCACCTTCCTCAAGCGCGCCAAGAGCCTGCTGCCCAAGTACCAGCCGCTGTTCCAGACTCACGCCAAGAATATCGACTGGCGTCTGCTCGCCGCCATCAGCTATCAGGAGTCCCACTGGGACCCGCAGGCCCGCTCCTACACCGGCGTGCGCGGCATGATGATGCTGACCGAGCCCACTGCAAAAGCGATGGGGGTCAACGACCGGCTTCATCCGGAAGAGAGCATCAAAGGTGGCTCCCTCTATCTGCAACAGATGATGGAGAAGGTGCCGGATTCGGTGCCCGATGACGAGAAGGTGTGGTTTGCCCTTACCGCCTACAACATCGGTTACGGCCACATGATGGATGCCCGCCGCCTGACCAAAGAGCTCGGCAAGAATCCCGACGCCTGGAGCGACGTGAAAGAGGTGCTGCCGCTGCTGCAGCAAGCGCGCTGGCACCGCAAGGTGCGTTATGGCTATGCCCGTGGCAGCGAGGCGCGCAACTATGTCAACAACGTGCGCCAGTATTACCAGAGTCTGCTCTGGCTCGACAACGAGCAACAGAAGGCACATCAGCGGGAGAGTCTCGACAACGACAGCGAGCCCGAGCTGGCCGAGCGCCCCACCGCCATCGCCGAAGTGGTCAATCAGATCACCATGCGCTAACCAGCCATTATTCGGCTGTTTTCACGCAAACTTCTCTGTTACCATCGATTCACATCGGAGCCTATCCGAAATCGCATTGTTTTCATTATGTTGAGAGATTAAATAACAGCAATTTCGGATGGGCTCCATCAATGACCCAAGGCCGGGATGGCCAACTGAGTTGGGAGGAGACCAAGATGCAAAAACGTAGAAAAATCAGTCTGGTCAGAAAAGCGAAGTGCAGCTGGAGCCCCAGACGCAAACTCAAGCTTAATGACATCAAGCGCAACCTGTGGCGCAGAAATCGATCCTATACCCTGCTTATTGCAGAGCACACAGCATAAACCCGGCATTCGCCGGGTTTTTTATCTTCTTTCTCACCTGAATACTGTCTTACACCAGCGCCGCCTTGAACTGTACCGACCGCTTGGAGATCAGCGAGTTGCAGTGGTTGCAGAAGTAATCCACCGCGCCGCACGCCTTGAGACGTTCCAGCTCCTGCTGGCAGGTGGGGCAGATGGCCGTGACGCGAACAGGGGCCTGGCACTGGCCACAGGTTTGCTCCTTGCTGCGGGTATCCAGTTCAGCCTGGCATGATGGACAAAGCAGGACTTCCATAATCAACTCCTCGAAAAGTAGATCTGCCATGGTCTTGTTCCATGGCAGATCCCCCTCCCCTTATTCCTCACCTTAACATGGCGAGGATAACAAAGCGGCTGCCGGTGAGGGCAGCCGCAAGGACTTATTTCTTCTTCATTTTCAGCAGGCGTTTGCGCTGACGTTCCTGACTCAGGGTCATGGTGTTCTTCTTCCCTTCAAACGGGTTGACCGACTCCTGGAACTCGACCCGGATCGGCGAGCCCATGATCTTGAGGGACTTGCGGAAATAGTTGATCAGATACCGCTTGTAGGAGTCCGGCAAGTCGTTCAGCTGGTTGCCGTGGATCACGATGCGCGGCGGGTTGTAACCACCGGCGTGAGCATACTTGAGCTTGACGCGGCGACCATTGACCATCGGCGGCTGGTGATCTTCCTGCGCCATCTGCATGATGCGGGTCAGCATGGCCGTGCTGGTACGACGGGTGGCGGACTGGTAAGCCTCCTGAATGGATTCAAACAGATGGCCGACACCGCTGCCGTGCAGGGCGGAGATGAAGTGGACGCGAGCGAAGTCGATGAAGCCCAAGCGACGATCCAGCTCGTTCTTCACATCCTCTTTCACCTTCTGATCCAGACCATCCCACTTGTTCACCACCAGCACCACGGAGCGACCGGCGTGGAGCACATAGCCAAGGATGCTCAAGTCCTGATCGGTGATGGTCTCCTGGGCGTCGATCACCAGCAGGCAGACGTTGGCATCTTCGATGGCTTTCAGGGTCTTGATAACGGAGAACTTCTCCACCGTCTCATGCACCTTGCCACGACGACGTACACCGGCGGTGTCGATGACCACATACTTCTGCTCGTCACGCTCCATTGGAATGTAAACGGAGTCACGGGTGGTGCCTGGCATGTCATAGACGATGACCCGATCTTCACCCAGCATGCGGTTGGTCAGGGTAGATTTACCGACGTTGGGACGACCAACGATGGCGAACTTGATGGGCAGGTCGGCGAACGGGGTCTCCTTGGTGTCCTCTTTGGTATCGAGTTCACCGGCAGCCACCATGCGCAGCAGGGCTTCTTCGTCGAAGTCCTCCTCTTCCTCATCCTGCGCATCTTCATCGGTAGCGGAGTCGACCAGGGTCTCCAGATGGGGAGCCAGGGCCAGTTCCAGCAGGCTCAGCACGCCACGACCGTGGGCGGCCGCGATCTGATAGACCTCGCCCAGCGCCAGACCGTAGAACTCGGAGACCGCGGAATCACCGTCGATACCGTCGGTCTTGTTGGCCACCAGAAATACCTTCTTGTGGGCCTTGCGCAGGTGCTCGGCAATGGCTTGATCCGCCGCGGTCAGGCCGGCACGGGCATCCACCATGAACAGCACGACGTCCGCTTCTTCGATGGCCAGCAGAGATTGCTCGGCCATCTTCAGCTCGATCCCCTCTTCGGTGCCATCGATACCACCGGTATCGACCACGATAAATTCCAGCTCGCCCAACTTCGCCTGACCGTATTTACGGTCCCGGGTCAGACCGGGAAAATCGGCAACCAGGGCATCCCGAGTACGGGTCAAGCGGTTAAACAGGGTGGATTTCCCCACGTTGGGGCGGCCCACCAGGGCTACTACAGGAGTCATAAAAGCCTCATTCTCAAGACGACAAAGGCTCCGGGTCCGAAGACCAGGAGCCGGATATTCACATTATCGGACGATCAAGGACGCTTGAGGGCGTACAACTTGCCGTCACGGCTCTGCACATACAGGGTCTCGCCATCCACCAGCGGGGCGGCATAGAGACCACTGCTATCGAGCTGCTGCATCGCCTTGATGGTACCGTCGGTACGATCAAGCCAATACAGGTATCCTTCCACATCACCCACCACCACATAGTCACCGAAGATGACAGGTGCAGTGACGGTACGATTTTCCAGCTGGGTGTTGGACCACAGCTCCAGACCGTTGCGACGGTCGATGGCAAACAGATGGCTGCGGCTGTCGGTCAGCACGATGGCATTGCCAGTCATCGCCAGATCGCGATAGCCGGAATACTTGCGCTTCCACACTTCATCGCCGGTCATCAGTTTGCGCGCCATCAGCTGACCGTTGTAGGCGATGGCATAGAGCTCATCACCAGCAATCAGCGGGCTGGCATCGACGTCAACCATGCGGTCCAGCTCGGTGGCACCGCGCGGATCAGCCACCTTGGACTGGCGCACCGGCTGGCCGTTGCTCAGCAGGGCGATGCCCACCTTGCCATCGGCACGACCGTAAATCACGGCGCCGTTGGTGATCACCGGTGCACCGGCACTGCGCAGGGTCAGTGGCGGCTGCTCTTCGGAGAGCGACCACTGCATCTTGCCTTCATCAGTGTCGAGGGCGATCAGGCGACCGGAGGTGGTCAACACCACCACGCGGCCATCTTCCACCGCGGGGCTTGCCACCACTTCGCCGGGCACATTGGTCTGCCACAGCACTTCGCCATTCTCTTCGTTCAGGGCGTAGACCACCCCGTTCTCGGAGCCGAGGAACAGCTTGCCGTAACGGGAGACCAGACCACCGGAGAGACGAGCGCTACGCTTGTCGGCGTTGACCGGCAGGTCGGCCAGATCGACGGTCCAGAGGCGATCGCCACTGGCACGGTCAAAGGCGCTGACATCGCCGTCGCGGGCCGCCGCGTAGATGCGATCCTCTTCCACCACCGGCTTGAGCTGGGAGTAGAAGTCACCGATGCCATCACCCACATTAGATGACCATGCGGTGTCGGCAGTGAAGGCAGATTCAACCTTGGGCAGCGGCGCCATCGGGTTGAGATCCTCTTCGGAACTGAACAGGGAGCAACCCTGCAGAGCGAAGGAGACCGCAGCCCCCAGCGCCACCATCTTGAATAGATTACGCATCCGGTGCCTCACCAGTCGCAACGGCCGGCAGGGCCAGATCGTCCATTTTCAGCTTGAGCTCGGCGCTACCCTGCAGGCCGCCGGCATCCGCCGCCGCCTGATAGGCATCACGAGCCTCTTCGGTCTTGCCCTGCTTTTGCAGCACATCACCACGGGCTTCGGCTACCTGCGCCTTGAAGGCTTCATTCTGGATGGTCGCCAGCTTGGCCAGCGCTTCATCTTCCTTGCCCTGATCATTCAGCACACGGGCCAGACGCAGCGCCGCGATGGGACGAATGCTCTCGTCACCCGTGGTCGCCACCAGCTCCAGCTGCTCGGCAGCCAGATCCAGCTTGCCCGCCTTGACGGCAGCGGCAGCCAGTTGCAACGCGGCCAGTTCACCGTAGGAGTCACCCTTGTTGGCGGTGACAAACTGCTGTGCCTGCTCGAAACCGGCGGCATCGCCCTTGGCCAGCTGCTCAATCACCTGGTTGTAAGAGTGGGAGGAGGCCTCCATGGTCTCTTGCTGGTGCTGGTTGTAATAGCGCCAGCCGAACAGACCGACCAGACCGATCACGGTCCCGGCAATCACCGAGGTTCCGTTCTCTTTCCACCACTCCTTGATAACCTCAACCTGTTGTTCTTCGGTGGTATAGACTTCCACAGCTTACTCTCCTTTGGCTGCCAGCAGGGCAATGGCGGCGTCAACCTTGACGGTCTGTTGCTCGGCCTGACCACGCAGATATTTGATAGTGATCTCCCCGTTTTGCACCTCGGTCTCACCAAGGATCAGGGCGATTGCCGCGCCGCTCTTGTCGGCACGTTTGAGTTGTTTCTTGAAGTTGCCACCACCGCAGTGGCTCATGAGGCGCAGGTCCGGCAGGGCATCGCGCAGACGCTCGGCCAGCTGGAAGCCAGCCTGTTCGGTCCCCTCGCCCACCATCGCCAGATAGACATCCACCGCCGGGCGGATATCGGCGTTGAGCTCGAGAGTTTCCAGCATCAGCACCAGACGCTCCATGCCCATGGCAAAGCCCACGGCCGGGGTCGGTTGACCGCCCAGCTGCTCTACCAGACCATCGTAGCGGCCACCGGCACAGACGGTGCCCTGGGCACCCAGACTGCTGGTGACCCACTCGAACACGGTCAGGTTGTAGTAGTCAAGACCACGCACCAGACGCTCGTTCACTTCGTATTTGATACCGGCAGACTCGAGCAGGCGCTTGAGCCCCTCGAAGTGGGCCAGGCTCTCTTCGCCCAGATGGTCGAACAGACGCGGGGCACCCGCCAAAATGGCCTGCACCTTTTCATCCTTGGAGTCGAGCACCCGCAGCGGGTTGCTGTACATGCGGCGCTGGCTCTCTTCGTCCAGCTGCTCCTTGTACTGCTCCAGATAGGCCACCAGCGCATCGCGGTAAGCGGCACGCTCGGCGCTCTGACCCAGGGTGTTGAGCTGCAGGGTGACATGCTCGCTGATGCCAAACAGACGCCACAGACGGTGGGTCAGCATGATCAGCTCAGCGTCAATGTCCGGCCCGTTGATGCCAAACAGCTCGACACCGAACTGGTGGAACTGGCGATAACGGCCCTTCTGGGGACGCTCGTGACGGAACATGGGGCCCATGTACCACATCCGGCGTTCCTGGTTGTAGAGCAGACCGTGTTCGATACCGGCACGGACGCAGCTGGCGGTCCCTTCCGGACGCAGGCTCAGGCTGTCGCCGTTGCGATCTTCAAAGGTGTACATCTCTTTTTCGACCACGTCGGTCACTTCACCGATGGCGCGCTTGAACAGATGAGTCTGCTCGACAATCGGCATGCGCACTTCGCTGTAGCCATAGCTGGCAACGACCTGGCGCAGGATCTGTTCAACCTTCTGCCATACCGGGCTCTGCTCCGGCAGGCAATCATTCATACCGCGAATAGCTTGGATCTGTTTTGCCACGTTGATACTCGAGAAAAAGAGGTAAAATTTGGCCGCATTATAGGGATTTTCCCCCCCAAGGTAAAATCAGGGAATCCGGATGCGGGATTTAAAATCAGTCACCTGGAAAAAGGGCCACCCAATGTGGCCCTGTTTCGCTCACTCCTTGTCCATCGGGATCCGGTTGGCGGGATCCAGCATGGCGGCGCGGGCGCGAATGCGGCGCTCCAGAGTTGGAATGAGATCCTTGTTGTCGAGCCGATCGACCCGCTGGCCCCCTTCATAGAAGGCACTCTTGTTGGCGGCACCCGCCAGACCAAGGTCGGAGACCAGCGCTTCACCCGGCCCGTTCACCACACAGCCGATGATGGAAACATCCATCGGTGTGATGATGTCTTCGAGCCGCTCTTCCAGCGCATTGACGGTGGCGATCACATCGAACTCCTGCCGTGAGCAGGATGGGCAAGCGATAAAGTTGATGCCACGGGAGCGAATACGCAGGGATTTGAGGATATCGAAACCGACCTTCACCTCCTCCACCGGATCCGCCGCCAGCGAGATACGCAGGGTATCGCCGATGCCGTCGGTGAGCAGCATGCCCAGACCGATGGCAGACTTCACCGCACCGGCACGGAAACCGCCCGCTTCGGTGATGCCAAGGTGCAGCGGCTGCTCGATCTGCTTGGCCAGCAGGCGATAGGCACCTACAGCCAGGAACACATCGGATGCCTTGACGCTCACCTTGAAATCCTGGAAATCGAGACGATCGAGATAGTCCACGTGACGCATGGCGGACTCTACCAGCGCCTCTGGGGTCGGCTCGCCGTACTTCTCCTGAATATCTTTCTCCAGCGACCCGCCATTGACCCCGATACGGATCGGGATATTGAGGTCGCGCGCGCAATCGACCACCGAGCGCACCCGCAGCTCATTGCCGATGTTGCCCGGGTTGATACGCAGGCAATCGGCACCGTACTCGGCCACTTTCAGGGCGATGCGATAGTCGAAGTGGATATCGGCAACGATGGGGATGCGGGTCTGCTGTTTGATCAGCCGGAAGGCTTCCGCCGCTTCCATGGTGGGCACGGAGACACGGACGATATCGGCACCGACCCGCTCGATCCGCTGGATCTGCTCGATGGTGGCGGCGACATCTGTGGTCTTGGTGTTGGTCATGGTCTGCACGGTAATGGGGGCATCGCCCCCAACCGGTACATTACCAACCATGATCTGTCTGGATTTACGACGAATGATGGGTGATTCGTGAGAAGACATGGGAAACAGATTACTCCTGCGGCAGTGAGAAGCGGGCTGTACGACCGTTGTTGTAACGGCTCATATCAAACGACTGACCCTTGTAGTCAAGCTTGACGGCCATGGGCGCGCCAATGATGAACTTCAGGGGCTCGGCGCCTTCCAGCACCAGCTCGTCGTTGGCCTTCTTCAGACCACTGAACAGGGTCTTGCCGTTGGCATCCTTCACATCAAGCCAGCAATCGGCGGTGAAGCTCATCTTCAGTTGCGGCGCCGTCGCCGGATCAACGACAGCCTCTTCAGATTCGGTGCCATTGGCGCCGGATACCGCTGCATCGGTCGCAGTGCCGACAGCCGCGCTAACATCGTCCGGGGCAACAGCCGCAGAAGCAGGCGCCAGGGTAGCCGTCGCATCAGAGACCACTGCAGGGGCAGCCACGTCCGTGGCGGCCGGTGCGATGGTAGCGCCTTCCACCGGAGCGGTGTTGATCGCATCGGGCGGCGTGATAGCAGGTTCAGCCGGAGTCGAACTGGTTGCACTCATCTCGGTGGCTGCCAGCGCTTCATCACCGGCGGAGCGACGGGAAGTACTCTGCCACCACCAGGCGACCGAGAGCGCAATCAACACCAGGATCACCAGCCAGGTCACCACCTTGAGCCGACTGTCGTTGGCTTGCTGGCGGGAGCGACGAGAGAAGCTCTGCATGTCGATATTGTCAGGAGGGGTCAGACCCAGCTTGTCGTAAGCGGCCAGAATGGTCTCGTCGGGGATCCCGACCAGCTTGGCATAGGTACGCAAATAGCCCCGAATAAAGGTATGGGACGTGTGCTTGTCGTAGGTATCCGATTCGATAGCGGCGATCAGGGTCAGACGAAGGTGAATGCGGGACGCAACCTGTTCTCGTGTCCAGCCAAGCTGTTCACGGGCGTTGCGCAGCAATTGGCCTGGGCCTACTGCCTGGGAGTCGTCTTGGAAATCGTGTTGCTGTTCAATAGTCATTGGCTAAATAACGCTTGGCTTGTTGCGAAGTGGGATATTGCCTTACCAGCTCAGTCCCGAATTGGTGAAGTAATGCCGGCTTGTCCATCGCCTGTGCCAGCCGAAGTCTCAACCAGAGACTCTCCTCGTTCTCGTCTGACACATCGGCAAAACGGGCGAGGTAGGACTGCACATCAGGCAGCTTGCCATCTTTCATGGAAAGCTCGGCCAAGTCCAGCAATAACCCTGGATTGCGGGGATTATACCCCAAGGCCAGGCGATAGTACTCGCCTGCTTTATCATTTCTGCGATTTTGCAGCGCACAAAGTGCCGCATTTTCATAGGTATCGGCAATTTTTACATAGCCTGGCTGAATAACAGCCTGGTTGAACGCCTGATCTGCCTCGGCATACCTGCCGCGATCACAGAGGAAGGCACCATAGTTGTTCATTGCGTCAGCATTGGACGGATCCATGGCAAGGGCGTTCTTGTAATGGGTCTCGGCTGCCTTGAAATCTCCTACCTTCTGGTAAAAGTAGGCAAAACCGATCTGGATCTGGGGGTTGGAGGGGTCATACTGGAGGGCGCGGTCAAGATTGAACTTGGCCTGCTCGGCATTGCCCTGACGCAGGTACTGAATACCCAGGTCGAGGCGGGTTTGGGCAGCCGCCTTGAGGTCAGGACCCACTTCACGCTGGGTCGAGTTCTGGCCAGCGTAAGTGGTCTCGGTCACACAGCCTGGCAGCGCGCAGAGCGCTGCCACTACGATCAATGTACGTGTATCCATTCCCTGTCTATACAATGGCTTAGCATTTAAACCATTTTGACGGAAATCCCATCCTGTTGCATCCGATTTTTGATAGTTCGCTTGGTACGGTCAATCACGTCACCCACCAGCTGACCACAGGCGGCATCGATGTCATCACCACGGGTCTTGCGGACAATCACGGTGAAACCGTACTCCATCAGCACCTTGGAGAAGCGATCGATACGGCTGTTGCTCGGCTTGCCGTAAGGGTTGCCCGGGAAGGGGTTGAACGGGATCAGATTGATCTTGCTCGGGGTATCCTTGAGCACCTTGGCCAGCTCGTGAGCATGCTGCATATCGTCATTGATATGATCGAGCAGCACATATTCGACGGTCACCCGACCACCATTGGCATTGGATTTGGCCAGGTAACGACGGACACCGGCGAGGAACTCCTCGATGTTGTACTTGTCGTTGATCGGCATGATCTCTGAACGCAACTTGTCGTTCGGGGCGTGCAGGGAGATAGCCAGCGCCACGTCGATCTGGTCACCCAGCTTGTCCAGCGCAGGTACCACGCCAGAGGTGGAGATGGTCACCCTGCGCTTGGAGATGCCAAAGCCGTAGTCATCCATCATCAGACGCATGGCGGGCACCACGTTGGCGAGGTTGAGCAGCGGCTCGCCCATCCCCATCATCACCACGTTGGTGATGGGACGCTTGCCACCGACCACGCGGGCCGCACGCCACACCTGACCGATGATCTCGGAGACTTTCAGATTGCGGTTGAAGCCTTGTTGAGCCGTGGAGCAGAACTTGCACTCCAGCGCACAGCCAACTTGAGAGGAGACGCAGAGGGTCGCGCGGTCATCTTCCGGGATGTAGACGGTCTCTACCTCCTGATCGCCCACCTGCAGAGCCCACTTGATGGTGCCATCGGCAGAGCGCTGCTCGCGGCTGATCTCGGGCGCCTTGATCTCGGCGATCGCCTTGAGGCGCTCTTTGAGCACCTTGTTGACGTTGGTCATCTGATCGAAATCATCACACCCAAAGTGATAGATCCACTTCATGACCTGATCTGCCCGGAATGGCTTCTCGCCCAGTTCGACGAAAAAGGCACGCATGGCATCCCGATCAAGATCCAGCAGGTTGATTTTTGTTTCGCTCATCAATGGCCTCAGTTCAAACACTTCATCAATTATTGGCTGACGACGTCAGGGGGCGGCATTGTACAAATAATGGGTCTGGCTTTCCACCTGGAGAATAGAGGGATATTGCTTAAACGGCGAAAACAACAAAGGGAGCCGAGGCTCCCTTGGGTCATCATCCACAAAAATCAGCCGCGCGGGCAGATCTCGTTGTCAGAGAAGAAGTAGGCAATTTCGCGGGCAGCGGATGCCGGTGCATCGGAGCCATGTACTGCGTTGCGATCGATGCTCTCGGCATAACAGGCACGCAAGGTACCAGCCAGCGCCTCTTTCGGGTTGGTAGCACCCATGATCTCGCGATTGCGACGGATGGCGTCTTCCCCTTCCAGCACCTGCACCATGACAGGGCCAGAGGTCATGAAGCTGACCAGATTGTCATAAAAAGGCTTGCCCTGATGCTCGGCATAGAAACCGGCAGCCTGTTCACTGCTCATGTGCAGCATTTTGGATGCCACCACTTTCAAGCCTGCGCTTTCGAAACGGCTATAGATGGCACCGATCAGGTTCTTGCTGACAGCATCCGGTTTAACGATAGAGAAGGTACGTTCGATGGCCATTGATATCTTTCCTTAACTACAGAGTTTTATTGTTAGAATCCATGTTCGCTGGCGATTATACGTAAACAAAAACCGGAAAAACACACAAACGAGCAACTTTTTATTAAACATCACTCCCTTGCAATCAACATCCACACTCATCTTGACCGAGCAGAGCCGGAAAATATGTGCGCTTGCGCACGATAGTTACCTTAAGCCGCCAAAACCCCATCTTTTGTTCACAATTCGAACAGCATGAAAAAGGCACCCGAAGGTGCCTTGTCTCGCCTATTTGGCTTCCGCCAGCAAGGCCCGCGCTATGGTGCGCATCCCCAGGGTATTGGCCCCCGGCGCCCAGAGGGCATCGCCGTTGTCACTGAAGCAGGCGGCCAGATCGATATGCAGCCAGCCCATCCCTTCGTTGGCAACGAAACGGGAGAGGAAACCTGCCGCGTTGGAGGCGCCACCCGGCCCGCCCCCCTTCACCGGACGGCTGTTGGCCGTGTCGGCATAATGGGAGGGGCACTGCTGGCGGTGCCAGAGCTCCAGCGGCAGCGGCCAGGCAGGCTCATGCTCGGCATCGGCATAGGTCATGGCCCGGCTTACCAGCCCTTTATCGAGGCCAAATAGGGCATTGTAGCGCCCACCCAGCGCCATCACGGCAGCGCCGGTCAGGGTCGCGGCATCGATGATCAGCGGTGCGCCGGACTCGCTCGCCAGTTGCAGGCCGTCGGCCAGCACCAGCCGTCCCTCGGCATCGGTATTCACAATCTCGACCGTGGTGCCGTTCTTGTAGGTGAGGATGTCGCCCAGCTTGTAGGCGTGGCCGGAGACCAGGTTCTCAGCGCAGCAGAGGATCAGCTTCACCCGCTTATCGAGCCCGCGCAGCATAGCCAGCGCCAGCGCACCGGTGACAATCGCCGCACCACCCATGTCGCACTTCATGGTGAGCATCCCCTCGGAGCTCTTCATGGAGTAGCCGCCGGAGTCAAAGGTGATCCCCTTGCCCACCAGCGCTGCCGCTACCGGCGCCTTGGGGTCACGCCCCGGGTTGAAGTCGAGCTCCAGCAATACCGGTTCACGCACACTGCCGCGGCCCACCTGATAGAGGCCGACCCAGCCCGCCTGTTGCAGCGCTTCGCCTTTCAAAATGCGATGACTCACCTTGTCCGGCGCCAGCTCGGTAATAAAGGAGGCCGCTTCCACCGCCAGCTCCAGCGGGCCCAACTGCTCCGGGGTGGCATTGGTCATCTCGCGCACCCAGCGGCCGCAGAGCCAACGCGCTTCCAGCTCCTCTCTGTCCTCTTCCGAGGACATGGCCCACTGCAGTTGCACCTCCGCCTTGGGGGTTTGCAGCCCTTGGGCAAAAGCCCACTGCTGTTCACGCTCCCAGTGACCAGCCAGGGTCACTTTCTGGATCCCCTGCTGGCAGAGGCGACGGGCCGCCTGCTGGATATCGAGCAGCGGATTGGCCGTCACCAGATGGATCACCATGCCGTCGGCACGGTGAGAGAGCAGCGCCCCCTCCCCCCACTCGGCCGGTGCAAATTCACGACTCAGCCAGACATTCATGCGGTCACCTCCTGCAGCCAGCGGGCGATGGTACGCAGACCGTGCCCCTTGGCGCCGGTCGCCCAGAGATCATTGCCCGATTTCTGATAAGAGGCTGCCAGATCCAAGTGCACCCAACCCTTGCCCTCATCACGTACGAAACGGGAAAGGAACGCAGCAGCCGTGGTGGCACCGGCCGTGCCTTCTGCCGAGGCGACGTTGCCCAGATCGGCAAAGGCCGAGGTGAGCTGGCTGGCATGCCAGGGCTCCAGCGGCAGCGCCCACGCCTGCTCGTTTTCCACCTTGGCGGCGGCCAGCGCACGCTGCTGTTCGGTCTCATCGAGGGCAAACACCGCATTATAATCGCGCCCCAGCGCCATCTTGGCGGCGCCGGTCAGGGTGGCTGCGTCAAGGATATAAGCCGCACCGCTGTCGGAGGCCGCCATCAGGCCATCTGCCAGCACCAGACGACCTTCCGCATCGGTGTTCTGGATCTCGACCGAAACCCCATTCTTGTAAGTGAGGATGTCGCCCAGCTTGAAGGCGTGGCCGGAGACCAGGTTCTCGGCGCAGCAGAGAATGAGCTTCACCCGCTGGTTCAGACCGCGGCTGATAGCCAGCGCCAACGCGCCGGTCACCATGGCGGCACCGCCCATATCGGACTTCATCGGCAGCATGTTGTCAGAGGACTTCATGGAGTAGCCACCGGAATCGAAAGTGATCCCCTTGCCCACCAGCGCCGCCACCACGGGCGCATTGCGATCACCGGTCGGGTTGTAGTCTAGCTCCAGCAGCACAGGCTCGCGCTCGCTGCCACGGCCAACCGACCAGATCCCGATATGGCCGGACTCGCGCAGCGCTTCACCGGCGGTGATGCGGGCAGTAACCTGATCCCCGGCCAGACCACGAATGAGCAACAGGGCCGATTCCGCCAAACTCATGGGGTAGATCTCTTCCGGACAGCCATTGGTGATGTCACGTACCCAGCGAGCCGCCTTGAGCAGCGCATCCAGTTCACGGGCTTCCGCGTCGCTCTGCTGGCCAAAATCCAGTTCACGCGCTCCCTTGGCGGCGTAGAACCCCTGGGCGAACGCGTAGCGACGCTCCAGATCCCAGCCTTCACCGACCAGCGTCACCCGCTTGATCCCGCTCGATTCGAGGCGACGGGCGGCGCGCTGAACGGTGCGCAGAACATCCTTCTCCTGACCGGCGGCACCAAGATGGATCAGTGCCTCGTCGCCATTGAAACTGAGCTGGGCGCCCTCGCCCCAATAGGCGGCCGCAGCCTGGGTGGATAACGCTACCTTCATCATGTCAGCCATCGTGTTTGCTTCCTTTTTACTGGCACTATGTATAAGCACTCTTTATGGGAAAGAGCTTATTGGCAAAGAGAGAATAACGAATACAAAAAAGGCCGTGCCCCCGAGGGTCACGGCCTTCCACCATATCACTGAAGCACCACAGGATGCTGCACGTGCAATTCACTCATGTGTAATTAATGGCGTTCAGAGGCAAGGTTCAGGGTGTACTTGGGCAGTTCCACCACCAGATCCTCGTCCGCCAGTTTTGCCTGGCAGCTGAGGCGCGATTCCGGCTCCAGCCCCCACGCTTTGTCCAGCATGTCGTCTTCCAGCTCGTCACTTGGCTCGAGCGAGTCAAAGCCCTCGCGCACCACGCAGTGGCAGGTAGTGCAGGCACAGGATTTCTCGCAGGCATGCTCGATTTCGATACCGTTGCGCAGCGCCACATCCAGAATGGTCTCGCCGCTTTGCCCCTCGAGGGCGGCGCCATCCGGACAGAGTACGGGATGAGGAAGAATGATCAGTTTTGGCATATTACACCTTGTTGACGTTTTGTCCGGTCAGCACCTTGCGGATGGAGGCGTCCATCCGGCGGGCTGCAAACTCGCCACTGACAGCATCGGCTGCCTCAATGGCTTCTTTGATTTGATGGGTTGCGCCGCTGTTGCGCATGGTCAGCAGATGGGCGATGGCGGCATCAATCTCGGCACGCTCGGCAGCATTTAGCAGGGCATCGCCATCGGCGGCCAGCGCCGCATTGAGACTCTCGACCACCCGGTCGGCTTCAACCTGCTGCTCGGCCAGCATGCGGGCATCCATATCCTGCTGGGCGTTCTCGATGGAGGCACTCAGCATGTTGAGGATATCCTGCTCCGCCAGCCCGTAAGAGGGCTTGACCTGGATCTCGGCCTGCACGCCGGAGGATTTCTCCATGGCGCTGACCGAGAGCAGACCATCCGCATCCACCTGGAAGGTGACGCGAATATGGGCGGCACCGGCGGCCATCGGCGGAATACCGGTCAGGGTAAAACGGGCCAGGGAGCGGCAATCGGCCACCAACTCACGCTCGCCCTGCACCACGTGGATGGCCATCGCAGTCTGACCATCCTTGAAGGTGGTGAACTCCTGGGCGCGGGCCACCGGTATGGTGGTATTGCGCGGGATCACCTTCTCGGCGAGCCCCCCCATGGTCTCAAGACCCAGGGAGAGCGGGATGACGTCCAGCAGCAGCATCTCGGCATCGGGCTTGTTGCCCACCAGAATATCGGCTTGAACAGCGGCGCCGATGGCCACCACCTTGTCGGGATCGATACTGGTGAGCGGCGTGCGACCAAAGAACTCGCCCACCATCTCGCGCACCAGCGGCACCCGGGTGGAGCCTCCCACCATCACTACCTCCAGCACTTCCACCTGCTCGAGACCCGCATCGCGCAAGGCGCGGCGGCAGGCCAGCAGAGTGCGTTTCACCAGCGGCTCAATGAGTTCATCAAACTGGCTACGGCTCACTGAACCCTGCCAGCCGGCAAAGGTGCACGCCACCTGCTCGGCATCGGTCAGACCGTGTTTGACGGCAGCGGCCACATCCAGCAGCTCGCGCTGCAGATGGGCATCCAGCTCACAGGAGAGGCCCGCCTGCTCCTTGATCCAGTCCGCCAGCAGGTGATCAAAATCATCACCGCCGAGGGCGGAATCGCCGCCGGTCGCCATCACTTCGAACACACCGCGGTGCAGACGCAGGATGGAGATATCGAAGGTGCCGCCCCCCAGATCGTAAACCGCGATCACCCCTTCCTGACCGGAGTCAAGGCCATAGGCGATCGCGGCCGCGGTCGGCTCGTTGAGCAAACGCAGCACGTGCAGACCGGCCAGACGGGCCGCATCCTTGGTGCCCTGACGCTGGGCATCATCGAAATAGGCGGGCACGGTAATGACCACGCCATCGAGATCGCCCCCGAGTGTCTGGGCGCCACGCTCGGCCAGCTTTTTGAGAATTTCGGCCGATACCTGCACCGGATTGACCAGCCCCTGACGGGTTTGCAGTTGCGGCATGCCATTGTCGGCGGCAACAAACTGGTAAGGCTGCTGGCGGGTATCGATATCGGCCAGCGCCTTGCCCATCATCCGTTTGACCGAGACGATGGTGTTGTGAGGATCGAGTGCCGCTTCGCGCTTGGCATCAATCCCCACTCGAATGGCGTCGCTTTGATAGTGCACGACTGACGGGAGCAGGTCGCGCCCTTGCTCATCGCAAAGGGTATCGGCGTGACCACTGCGAACCGCAGCGACGAGAGAGTTGGTGGTGCCGAGATCGATGCCGACGGCACGTTTGTGCTGATGAGGAACAGCGCTCTGGCCGGGTTCGGCGATTTGCAGTAATGCCATGGGTAATGAAACTTCCAGCGTTAAAGGATCAAGACTCGAGAAGCGAGTCTTCGAATCGTTCCAGCTCTTCGAGGAGCTTGTCGACAAACTTGAGTTTGCGAACGCAATCAGCGGCAACGAGATCTCTGCCGGCGGCAAGAGACTCGGTCAGCTGCTGCATCAACATCTGGTGATCATGCCTGATCTCGCTGCGAAAATCCTTGATGGCGCGCTCAGGGTCTGCGTCATCTTTCAGATCGGCCAGACGCTCGCGCCACTCCAACTGCTGCATCAGAAATGCGGTATCTTGCAGAGTCTGCTGTTCACCACGGATATCAGTGCCACGCAGGGAGAGCAGATACTCGGCACGGCGCAGCGGCGCCTTGAGGGTGGTGAATGCTTCATTGATCTGGGCGGCACGTTGCACCGCAGCCAGCTGCTCCCGTTCGGGGGCGGTGGCAAAACGATCAGGATGGAATTGGGTTTGCAGCTGGCGGTAGGTATCAGCCAACTGACGGGTATCGAGCTCGAAGCCTTCAACCAGCCCAAACAGCTCGAAATGATTCATGCAAACCTCTTGGAAACGTTCGCCACAACCTCACTCGCCCCTGGCAAATGAGATGTGGTTGAACGGGTCATGGGCAACCCGCTCAACCACAGACGAAGGATCATTGACGTCAAACAGCTCAGACACTGAAGCTTTCGCCGCAACCACACTCGCCTTTGGCGTTGGGATTGTTGAACTGGAAGCCCTCGTTGAGGCCCTCCTTGACGAAATCCAGCTCGGTGCCATCCAGATGGATCAGGCTCTTGGCATCGACAATAATCTTGACGCCCTGCTGCTCGAACACCTGATCCTCATCGGTCAGTTCATCAACGAACTCAAGCACGTAGGCCAGACCGGAGCAGCCAGTGGTTTTGACGCCGAGGCGCAGGCCAATGCCCTTGCCCCGGTTAGCCAGAAAAGAGGAAACCCGTGCCGCGGCGGCATCTGTCATGGTAATAGCCATACTGCTCTCCGGCGCTTAGAGACCTTTCTTCTGCTTGTAATCGGCGATGGCGGCCTTGATGGCGTCCTCGGCCAGAATGGAGCAGTGGATCTTCACCGGTGGCAGGGCCAGCTCTTCGGCGATA
Source organism: Aeromonas sp. S12(2024) (assembly GCF_041402305.1). Taxonomy (NCBI): domain Bacteria; kingdom Pseudomonadati; phylum Pseudomonadota; class Gammaproteobacteria; order Aeromonadales; family Aeromonadaceae; genus Aeromonas; species Aeromonas sp. S12(2024). The sequence continues at coordinate 6,314 of NZ_JBGLRB010000021.1, read as the reverse complement.
TCTGTGTTCTTGATGCCAGCCGCTTCGTCCAGGGTCTTGCCCTTGACCCATTCGGTCACCAGGGAGCTGGAGGCGATGGCAGAACCGCAGCCGTAGGTCTTGAACTTGGCATCTTCGATGATGCCTTCGTCGCTGATCTTCAATTGCAGCTTCATCACGTCGCCACAGGCGGGCGCACCGACCATGCCGGTTGCAACGCTGGGATCATTCTTGTCAAAACCACCGACGTTGCGAGGATTCTCGTAGTGGTCGATTACTTTTTCACTGTAAGCCATATCTCACTCCTGCTAATTCTGTTGCTCACTGACCAGATAGATCAGTGATGAGCCCATTCGACCGTGTTCAGATCGACGCCGTCTTTGTACATCTCCCACAGAGGGGACATCTCGCGCAGACGACCGATGGAGTCACGAATAAGCTTGACCGCGTAGTCAATCTCTTCCTCGGTGGTGAAGCGACCCATGCTGAAACGGATGGAGCTGTGTGCCAGCTCGTCGTTCAGACCCAGTGCGCGCAGCACATAGGAAGGTTCCAGGCTGGCGGAGGTACAGGCCGAACCGGAAGAGACCGCCAAATCTTTCAGCGCCATGATGAGGGATTCCCCTTCCACATAGGCAAAGCTGACGTTGAGGTTACCCGGAACACGTTGCTCCAGATCGCCATTGATGTAGACGGCTTCAATATCCTTGATGCCATTCCACAGACGCTGGCGCAGAGCCAAGATGCGCTCGCCTTCACTCACCATCTCTTCTTTGGCGATGCGGAAAGCTTCGCCCATCCCGACTATCTGGTGGGTCGGCAGAGTACCGGAACGCATGCCGCGCTCGTGGCCACCGCCGTGCATCTGGGCTTCCAGACGAACGCGGGGTTTGCGGCGAACAAACAGTGCACCGATCCCTTTCGGACCATACACCTTGTGCGCAGAGACGGAGAGCAGGTCCACTTTCAGTGCTTCCACATCTACCGGGATCTTGCCCACGCTCTGAACGGCATCCACGTGCAGCAGGATCTTGCGGGAACGGCACAACTCGCCGATGGCGGCAATGTTCTGAACCACGCCGATTTCGTTGTTCACATGCATGATGCTGACCAGGATGGTGTCATCACGCATGGCATTCTCGATCATCTCGATAGTGAACAGGCCGTTTGGCATCGGCTCAAGATAGGTCACCTCGAACCCTTCACGCTCCAGCTGGCGACAGGTATCGAGCACCGCCTTGTGTTCGGTCTTGGAGGTGATGATGTGCTTGCCCTTGCTGGCATAGAAGTGGGCAACACCCTTGATGGCCAGGTTATTGGATTCGGTCGCACCGGAAGTGAAGACGATCTCGCGGGGATCGGCACCGATCAGATCTGCCACTTGATTACGGGCCAGATCCACCGCCTCTTCGGCTTGCCAGCCAAAGCGGTGAGAACGGGAAGCCGGATTGCCGAACAGGCCATCCATGGTGAGACACTGCATCATTTTTTCTGCGACACGCGGGTCCACCGGACAGGTTGCCGAATAATCAAGGTAAATAGGCAGTTTCATGTTTTTCTCCGTCACAGTCCGGGTCATACAGAGTCCCGCTGTGGAAAGCACGTTTATAGTTGGACTTTCAAGCTCACATCGCCGTGTTCTGCCCGATCAACCAGGGACAACACGGTCTTCATTTGTTCATCTTGCTTGCCGGCAATGCGGCGCACATCGGCCTGGCGTACCAGCTCGGCCAGGGTGATATCCCCGAGGAAGCTGGAGATCCGCTCACTCAGATCACGCCACAGGGAGTGAGTCAGGCACTGGGTACCGCCGTGGCAGCCGCCCTTGCCGAGGCACTTGGTGGCATCGACCGACTCATCGACCGCGGTGATCACCTGACCAACCGAAATCTCGCCTGGTGCCAACCCGAGGCGATAACCACCGCCCGGGCCACGCACACTGCTCACCAGACCATGTTTGCGCAGGCGGGCAAAGAGCTGCTCGAGATAGGACAACGAGATGCCCTGGCGCTCGGAAATATCGGCAAGGGGGACGGGCCCCTGCTCTGCATGCAGCGCCACGTCGAGCATGGCGGTTACAGCGTAACGTCCTTTTGAAGTCAGTCTCATGTGCCTTACCGTCTTGCGAAGCAATTTAATGGGGCACATGGTCACATACCCGACCAAATCAGTCAAGTATATGGTTGAGTAAATCAGTCGGATTAATCCGGTACGCGCGCTTTCTGCACCGAGGTCAGAATACCGCGCAGAATGTTGAGCTCAGCTGCTTCCGGCCGAGCCCGATTGAACAGGCGACGCAGCTTGCTCATCACATGACCCGGATGGTCATCAGCAATAAAACCGGTCTTCATCAGGGTTTGTTCCAGGTGCTGATAAAACCCTTCCAGCTGGGCGGCACTCGGATAGACCATCTCATCTTCAGACTCGGCGGCCTGCCCCTGCAGCCAGCGCATCCGCACTTCGTAGCAGAGAGTCTGCACCGCCATGGCCAGATTGAGGGAGCTGTAATCGGGATTGGCCGGAATGGCCACGTGGTAGTGGCACTTTTGCAATTCATCGTTGGTGAGACCGGTGCGTTCACGGCCAAACACCAGCGCGACCGGGTGCTGCATCCCCTCGACTACCGACTTTTCGCCGGCCTCACGGGGATCGAGCATCGGCCAGCTCAGGGTTCGCGAGCGGGCGCTGGTGCCAATCACCAGACCACAATCGGCGATCGCGTCGTCCAGTGTCGGGACGATACGGGCATTGGCAAGCACATCGCAGGCACCAGCCGCCAGGGCGAAGGCATTGTCATCCGGCACGGCTTGCGGATCAACCAATACCAGCTGGGTCAACCCCATGGTCTTCATGGCGCGGGCCGCAGACCCCATGTTGCCGGTATGAGAGGTGTTTACCAAAACGATACGAATCTGATCCAACATGCCCAGTCAATCTTCAGTCAAAAATGGCGCGCAATTGTAACATAAGAGAACACGATGTTGGCACCGTAAAAGCCGAGCCATTTCAGAACAAAACCACCCGTTTGTATAACAAACCAGCATGAGGGAAGTGAGAGGGGGGGACTAAACTTGATGGATATCCGATAAACGGCACAGGAGACACCGCGCCATGCTTCCTCCTTTTATCTATGAGAGATTGCCCAGCCTCTATCTGCTGGCAGCCATTGCCATTATTACGTTGAGTGATCAGCCCCTGCTCTGGTTTGCAGGCGCCTTACTGTTTATCGCCGGAGCTGTGACCTGGATGATGCGCTCTAGCTACCGACGTACCGATCTGATTATCTTTCCGAGCAAACGCTGGCTACAGCCGGAGTGGCTGTATGAAGCGCAGCCCTTCATCTGGCTGGCTGCGGGGCTGGCCATGTCACAGCTGCCCGCCCCTGCGGCACTCATCGCCTTGGTGCCCTGTCTGTGGGCCTGTCGTTGCCTCTGGGCACGGCACCATTATCGTCGCCATGCCCATGGGGTGATTGTCCACTTAAGACGGGATCCCGCCCGGCGCCGTCTGCACCGGAGCCTGCGCTGACGCGGTACGGGCGCGTTCGATAAACGTCGCCAGATCCATCAGGGGATACTTCATCAGGCTTGGCAAGCCATCGAGATCCAGACTGTCCATCAGGTTTTTCACCTCAAGGCCCAGTTCGGTATCCCCTTCTATCTTCAGCTTGCGCTGGAAAAAGAGCGAATCCGGATCCTCTTTGCGACCAGCGATGAGGATCAGGTCGTTGGCGGTACCGCTGAAGCAGACACCGGCCTTGTCACACTCGCGAGCCACCACCAGCTGGCCATTCTGCTCACTGATAAACCAGCACAGCTCCAGATCAGAGACTTCGACTTTCAGCCACTTGTCTGCCAGAAACTCGAAATCACCATCTTCGATAGCCTCTTTGAAAACCCGGGCCAGCAAACTCTCCATCAGCTGCTTTTGCAGATTGAACGGAACCAGCTTGAGGGGATGGCGCAAGAAGCGCGGAGCCTGTTCGACCAGGCGGCATTGCAGTTGTTGAAACACGATAAACTCCCTTTTTTGCGCATTCAAACACAGGGAGAGTGGCAAGATCCTGTTGGAAATCAAACTTGTGCAGGGTTACCTCAAGAAGGGTAAAGCCACACAAAGCTGCCTCAGGTCAAAAAGCGGGAGTGCATGGCTGCATACAATCAGGGCTCGTTTGCCCTTCATATGCACTCTCGGAGCGTACCAATGGAATTACTCTGTCCGGCAGGCAGTTTGCCGGCACTGAAAACCGCCGTGGATAACGGGGCCGATGCCGTTTATATCGGTTTCAAGGATGACACCAATGCCCGCCACTTTGCCGGTCTCAACTTTACCGACAGCAAACTGGAGAAGGCGGTAGATTATGTGCATCAACATGGTCGCAAGCTGCATATTGCCATCAATACCTTTGCCCATCCCGGGGCCGATACTCGATGGAAACAGGCGGTTGATCGCGGGGTGGCCCTCGGCGCCGATGCGTTAATCATCGCCGATCTCGCCGTGCTGGAATATGCCAGCCGCCACTACCCCGAGATGGAACTCCATGTCTCGGTGCAGGCCAGCGCCACCAATGCCGCCGCCATTCGCTTCTATCAGCAGCAATTCAATGTTACACGGGTGGTGCTGCCCCGGGTGCTCTCCATGCATCAGGTCAAGCAACTGGCCCGCGAAACCGATGTTGGCCTTGAGGTGTTCGCCTTTGGCAGCCTCTGCATCATGGCCGAGGGGCGCTGCTATCTCTCCTCCTACATGACTGGCGAGAGTCCCAACACCGTCGGCGCCTGCTCACCGGCCAAGTTCGTCCGTTGGGAAGAGACCCCGAATGGTCTCGAGTCGCGGCTCAACGAGGTGCTGATCGACCGCTATGGCCCGGGCGAAAATGCTGGCTATCCGACCCTCTGCAAGGGGCGTTTCGACGTGGATGGCCAGACCTACCACGCGCTGGAAGAGCCCACCAGTCTCAATACCCTGGGTCTCCTGCCCGAGCTGTTCAAGACCGGGATCCAGTCGGTCAAGATTGAAGGGCGCCAGCGCAGCCCCGCTTATGTGGAGCAAGTGACCCGGGTCTGGCGTGCAGCCATCGATGCCTATCAGGCCAATCCCGAGGCCTATCAGGTTAAAGCTGATTGGGATGCCCAGCTAGCCCGCGTCTCCGAAGGTAGCCAGACTACCCTCGGCGCCTACCATCGTCAGTGGCAATAAGGAGTCCACCCATGCAATTTTCTCTCGGGCCTCTGCTCTTCTACTGGCCCAAAGCCGATACCGAAGCCTTTTACCATGCCGCTGCCGACAGTCAGGCCGACATCATCTATCTGGGGGAGACCGTCTGCAGCAAACGGCGCGAACTCAAAGTCGATGACTGGATTGCGCTGGCCCGTCAGATGGCCTGCTCCGGCAAGCAGGTGGTGCTCTCGACCCTCGCCCTTATCTCCGCCCCCTCCGAACTCAAGGAGGTGAAGCGGCTGGTCGACAATGGCGACTTGATGGTCGAAGCCAACGATCTCGGTACGGTGCAACTCGCCTGGGAGGCAGGGATCCCCTTCGTCTGTGGTCCCGCCATCAACGCCTATAACGCCGATGTGCTGCGCATGCTGCTCAAACAGGGGATGAAACGCTGGGTCATGCCGGTGGAGCTCTCCCGTGACTGGCTGATCCAGCTCAATCAGGATCTGGGCTCCTTGCGCGACCAATTTGAGGTGGAGGTGTTTGCCTACGGCCATCTGCCGCTCGCCTACTCGGCGCGCTGCTTTACCGCCCGATCCCTCGACAAACCGAAAGACAACTGCGAGCTCGCCTGCATCAACTACCCCACCGGACGACTGGCCAACAGCCGCGAGGGGCAGCGGGTGTTCAATCTCAACGGGATCCAGACCCAGTCCGGTTACTGCTACAACCTGGGTAACGAGCTGGCTGGTATGGAAGGTCTGGTAGATGTGGTCAGGCTTTCGCCGCAAGGGATGGAGACGCTGGAGATGGTGGCTCGCTTCAAAGCCAACCGGCAGGGCAATCAGCCCCTCGTTCTGCAGCAGGATCGCGATTGCAACGGCTACTGGCGTCAGATCCCCGGCATGAGCCTGGTGGAGTAAACCCGCCATTCGCTGTCTAGTCCTGAAATAGGTTTACACATTTTCAACTAGCATTTCTCTACTCAGAACCCCCTATGTACCGCATCGGGGGTTCTGTATTTCAACGCATGATGCGGCCGCTCCACGTTGTAAATATCCACCGCTTCACGCACCATTTCCCGCGCTTGCGTCAAATCCTGCGGGCTTTGCAACAATAACTCTCCTTTCAAAATCCCGTTCACCCGCTCCGCCAACGCATTCTGGTAACAGTCA